>JBAZWT010000002.1 GCA_041660205.1 Candidatus Babeliales bacterium | reverse complement strand
TGTTTACAAAAAATTCAATAGTTCCTATGGTTTTTATGAGCAGTGCTCTGCTTTCTATGGTTGCAGGATTCTTAGGAATGCGTGCAGCAACTGAAGCAAACGTGCGTACAGCATGTGCGGCAAAAGATAGCGGCGAACGCGCTGCGCTCTTAGTAGCATTTTTTGGTGGCGGAGTTATGGGATTTGCGGTTGCAAGCTGCGGACTTCTTGGCTTAACCATCCTGTTTTATTTCTTTTTTGATAATTCAAATTTCGCTCAAATTATTACAGCTTTTGCAGCTGGTACGAGCTTAGTTGCATTTTTCGCTCGCGTTGGCGGTGGAATTTACACCAAGTCAGCTGACGTTGGTGCAGATTTAGTTGGAAAAGTTGAAGCTGGTATTCCGGAAGATGACCCTAGAAATCCGGCAGTTATTGCTGACAACGTTGGTGACTGCGTTGGTGATACAGCAGGTATGGGTGCTGATATTTACGAGTCGTACATTGGTGGTATGATTTCTTGTTTGCTTCTTGCAACAAGCATGAATATGGGCGTTGCATACATGACGCTTCCTCTAGTTCTTTCAGCAATCGGTCTGATAGCTTCAGTGTTTGGAATTTTATTTGGTTTGTTTATTAAACAATCACCAGCAGCTCTTCTTCGCAATTCAACCTATGTTGCAATCGTATTCTTCTTGGCTGGTGCTTACGCTTACATGTCAATGTTTGGCATTGATATGTGTTTCTTTATTGCGTCAGTAGTTGGCTGTGTTTCTGGTATTGCAATTGGTCTTGTGACAGAATATTACACAGGCATGAGCCCAGTTCGTAAAATCGCAGAAAGTGCACAATCAGGTGCAGCAACAAATATTATCTATGGTTTGTCTGTTGGTATGGAATCAACAGCTCTTCCTACCATTTTGATTAGTGCAAGTATTTTAACTTCGTTTACATACGGCGGTGGATTGTATGGAATTGCTCTTTCAGCAGTTGCTATGATTGCAACCGTTGGAATTTCAATGACAGTAGATGCATATGGTCCAATTGCGGATAACGCTGGTGGTATTGCTGAAATGTCAGGATTTGGAAAACCAGTGCGAGATATCACTGATGGACTTGATGCTTTAGGTAACACGACAGCAGCAATCGGTAAAGGTTTTGCAATCGGTTCTGCGCTTATGACAGCAATTGCTCTTTTTAGTGCATTTGCAAAAGCAGCTCACATTGCACAGCTTGATGTGCTTCAACCAAAAGTTCTTGTTGGCATCTTTATCGGTGGCATAATTCCTTTCTTGGTTTCATCGATGACTATGCGTTCAGTAAGCCAAGCAGCTTTGAAAATGGTGTTTGAAGTTCGTCGTCAGTTTAGAGACATTCCAGGAATTATGGAAGGTACTGCTGAACCTGACTACGAGCAATGTATTTCAATTGCAACGAAAGCAGCCCTAAGAGAGATGGTTGCGCCTGGCCTCCTGGGAATCGTTAGTCCTATGATAGTTTATTATTTGCTAGGCGTACATGCACTTGGTGGTATGCTAGTAGGATCAACAGTTGTTGGTATCCTTCTTGCGCTTATGATGGCTAATGGCGGCGGCGCTTGGGATAATGCTAAAAAATATATTGAAAAAGGTAATTTAGGCGGAAAAGGTTCTGACACTCATAAAGCTGCAGTTATCGGCGATATGGTTGGAGACCCGTTTAAAGATACTTCTGGTCCAGCTTTAAATATTTTGGTGAAATTAATGGCTATTGTGGCGCTTTTATTAGTGTCATAGTCGTTTATTAAAATTGCATAAAAAAATCCCCGGAATTGACCCCGGGGATTTTTTTTAACGTAATTCTCGGAATTGCCGTGTCCGCCGAAGCTGTTCTTTGCGAAGGCTGGAACCCCGAGGATTTTCTTTTTTGTTAGAGATTTTTTATAAATGTTTTTTAATTTTTTTCCAATCAGATTTTAAATCTTTTTCAAAATCAGCAATCATAGACTCTAGTTTGTTTTTGTTTCCACCGATTAAAACGTCAGTGACGACACCATTGTTAACAAACGCTATAGATGGGTATCCAGGAATTCTTTTATCGCCATTGGTCAATTGCGCCACATGCGTGTGCATTTTATGCTGTGGACCGTTTACTTTTAAAAAATCTATTGATCGATGTTGAAGCGCTAACTTTTCATACATTGGCTTGAGCGTGTTGCAATGTGGACAGTTGCTCATATAACCCATCACCAATGTAGGCGTTGAGCTAGTAAGCGCAGCGTGCAGTTTATCTTCAGATGTGATCTCTCCGACAGGATTGGGCACAGTTGTGGCGTGCCCGTTAAGATATGTTAAGTTCTGAGCTAGTGAAATTGACAGTAAGAAAATAAACAATTTATTTGTTTGCATGATAAAAACCTCCATTTTTTTAATATGCTTACTAGTAGGCTAACAAAAACTGACTTTAATAGTCAACAAACGGTTTAGCTTACAGCTTTGTTTTTGGCTTGACTGGCTCATTGATCACGCCCAAAAAGGGCTCCAGAATCTTTTCTTGTAGAAAATGTCAAGCGAGTCATATTTTTAAAAAAAAGAAAGGTTTTTCTCTGAAATATATCTAAATTTTTTGCTTGATTATCCGTTGTGGTGTGTTACGCTATCAGGACATTCTTGCAAAAAATCGCTGATCTATCAGGTTTTTTACAGGGTCGCTCATAATCTATCTATAAAAAAGGAAGATGTAGCTAGTCTAAGTGTTTACTGATAAATATTGATTCTATATGTAATTCTAACCGGAGTTTGGTGTGAATAATCGGACATTACATTCATTGCAAGGCAATTATGAGTCTTTGGCTGATTTTCAGTTTTTAATAAAAAACATTGATGGGGTTACGGCGCAATACAGCTTGCTCGACATTCGTCAAATGTTTACTGGATCTATCAAAGGCTTTGAAGCTGACATAGTTGTTGAAAAAATTATTGCACAGGTAAAAAAGAATCTTTTTGATGGCATCACGATGTCGGAAATAGAAAATTTATTGATTCTTTCGACCGTTCAATTTATTGAACTCGATAATGCGTATAGTTTTGTAGCATCGCGATTGCTTCTTCGTCATTTGTATCATGATGTGGTTGGTTATTGGCCTGAAAATATTAACGCTGCGGATTATAAAAAATCTTTTATTTCAGGCATTCAGCTTGGTGTGCAGACTGATAAGTTTGACAAACGTATGTTGGATTTTGATTTAGATTATTTGGCGCAATATATCGATTCATCTCGGGATAATCTTTTTCAATATCTAGGTTTGAAAACACTGCATTCTCGCTATTTTAAAAAACATGAAGGTAAATCATTTGAGTTGCCACAAGCTTTTTGGATGCGAATTGCTATGGGTCTTGCTCTTCTAGAAAAAGACAAAAATGGCAAAGCTATAGAGTTCTATGACATTATGTCTCAACTTTTATTTGTTCCGTCTACGCCAACTCTTTTGCATTCTGGGCTTAAACGTGCGCAGTTAAGTTCTTGTTATCTTACGTTCATCGATGACGACTTGGCTCATATTTTCAAATGTATTGGCGATAATGCTCAGATGTCAAAATGGTCTGGTGGTGTGGCTAATGATTGGTCTGCTCTTCGTGCAACTGGTGCCTTGATTCAGTCAATTGACGTTGCAAGCCAGGGAACAATTCCATTTATGAAAGTTGCTAATGATACGACAGCTGCAATCAACCGAAGTGGTAGCCGTCGTGGCGCAGTCGTTGCCTACATGGAAACGTGGCATTATGATTTTGAAGAATTTTTAGACTTGAAAAGAAATACGGGCGACGATCGTCGACGTGCTCATGATATGAATACTGCTGCGTGGATTCCAGATCTTTTCATGAAGCGTATTTTAAACGATGAATCGTGGACGTTGTTTTCACCAGATGAAACTCCCGAGCTTCATGAGCTGTATGGTCATGCGTTTGATGAAAAATATGTTGAGTATGAAAAGAAAGCTCAAGAAGGTAAAGTTAGACTCTTTAAAGTTGTTTCTGCAAAAGCTTTATGGCGTAAACATTTAACACGACTTTTTGAAACTGGACATCCTTGGCCAACATTTAAAGATTCTTGTAACGTTCGATCGCCACAAGATCATGTGGGCGTGGTTCACAGTTCAAACTTGTGCACTGAAATTACTTTGAACACAAGCAGAGAAGAGACAGCTGTGTGTAATTTGGGATCGATTAATTTAGGTCAATTTATTCAAAATGGTAAAATTAACGAGCCTCTTTTAGCCCAAACGGTAGAAATTGCGATACGCATGCTTGATAATGTTATTGATATTAACTTTTATCCAGTTAAAGAAGGGCAAGTTTCAAACTTCCGTCATCGTCCTATCGGACTTGGTATAATGGGACTTCAAGATGCACTTTACAAGCTTGACACTCCATTCCAGTCAGAAAAAGCGCTTGCAGATTCTGATCTTTTAACTGAGCTTATTTCTTACTATGCAATTTTAACGTCATCGCAACTTGCAAAAGAACGCGGTACTTACTCTTCATACAAAGGTTCTAAGTGGGATCGTGGAATTTTACCAATGGATACTTTAGATCTTTTGGAAAAAGAGCGTCAATTGCCTATTGAGCGATTTGGCGTGGTGACCAAAGATTGGTCTATTGTTCGTGATCAAGTTAAAAAGTATGGAATGCGCAACTCAAACACGATGGCAGTAGCTCCAACAGCAACGATTTCAAACATTTCTGGTTGCTTTCCGTGTATTGAGCCGATTTACAAGAATTTGTATGCTAAATCAAATTCAAGCGGTGATTTTACGGTTGCAAATAGTTTCTTAGTCGATGATTTGAAGAAATTAGGACTATGGAATGAGGAGATGCGTGATCAGTTGAAATATTATGATGGAAGCGTTCAGGCTATTGCTACGATTCCAAAACACCTCAAAGATAAATATAAAACATCGTTTGAAATTGATCCGATGTGGATGATTAAAATGACAGCTTCTCGCGGTAAATGGATCGATCAAAGCCAATCTCATAACGTATTTGTTCAGGGTACATCTGGAAAACTACTACATGACCTTTATGTCTATGCATGGAAATGTGGCGTAAAAACTATGTATTATTTACGATCACTTGGCGCAAGTCAGGTAGAAAAATCCACACTTGATGCTGAAAAGTATGGATTCACACAAAAAAGAAATAATGAAAAAGATGTGTCTGCGACACAAATGTCTGCGACACAAATGTCTGCGATACAAGTGTCTGCGATACAAGTGTCTGTGACACAAGTGTCTGCAGTTGATCAAGCAGATCAGGACATGGCAATTGATATGGATATTGCTCCAAAAGCATGTAGCCTTGAAAATCCTGACTGTGAATCTTGCCAATAAATGACCCGGCTTCCCAGCCGTCGCCTTTGGCTATGGCGGGCAAGCTGCTTTTAACTATGCCGAGGTCCGAGAAAAAACGAAAGAACTATAAATCATGTCAATCATCAAAGATAAAAAAACGGATCCTAATAAAATACTGCCTATGAAGTATTTGTGGGCTCGCACCTTCTATAAAAATGGTGTTGCAAATAATTGGACACCAGAAGAAGTTTCTATGCAGCTCGACGTTGAGCAGTGGAAATCGCCAGGTGTAATTTCTGCAAAAGAACGAGAATTAATACTTTTAAATCTTGGTTTTTTTGCAACGGCAGAATCATTGACGGCAAATAACATTGTGCTTGCCCTGTATAAGCATGTAACCAATCCAGAATGCCGCCAATACTTATTGCGCCAGGCTTTTGAGGAGGCTGTTCATACCGATACGTTTATTTATTGCTGTGATTCTTTGGGATTGGATCCTGATATGATTTATTCAATGTATGAAACGGTCGATGTGATCAAGGCTAAAGATGAATTTGTTGTCGGTTTGACTAAGTCTATTTTAGATGGAAACTTTGAGATTGTTGATACCAACACGACGCAAATGTTTTTAAGAGACTTGATTGGTTTTTATGTCATCATGGAAGGTATATTCTTCTATGCTGGCTTTGCGATGATGCTTTCACTTAAACGTCATCAAAAAATGGTTGGGATTGGCGAGCAATTTGAATACATCATGCGTGATGAAAGCATACATCTTGCTTTCGGATGTGATTTGATTTCTACGATTATCCAAGAAAATCCTGAAGTTTGGACACCAGCATTCCAACAAGAGATTGTCGACCTCATTAAACATGCAGTTACGCTTGAAACAGCATACGCAGTTCAAGCATGCCCAGATGGACTCTTGGGAATTTCAAGCAGCCAGTTTTGTGACTACGTTCAATACATTGCAGATCGTAGACTTCTGCGTTTAGGTCTACCTAAGGTTTATCACACGCCAAATCCATTTTTATGGATGTCTGAAGCTACAGACTTAAGCAAAGAAAAAAACTTCTTTGAAACACGCGTAACTGAGTATCAATCAGGTGGTTCGCTTGAATGGTAATTCTTGAATGATAATTGATTTTTAAAATGAACTCAAAAAGGGCTCTGGCTTATGTGTCAGGGCCTTTTTTTTCACATTTTTAGCAACAGGCTTTTTAATTTTTTTCTTTGGGACTATTTTTTTCTTTGGAATTAACGGCAAAACGTTAACCGAGCTATCTTGAAACATATCTGACATTTCTTTAAAGCCTTTTGATTTGGTAGTAACCATAATCGTTTGCACGTTTGTTTGCATAGCAAATTGGTGAACTATTTTTGCCAGGCGTTTGCTTGGTTTGCACAGCACCAGAGTATCAATTGACGTGATACCGGTTGACTTAATCAGTTCTGGTAAAATCGTATAATCGATGTTGCTATAAAAATTTTGCTTGCTGCACAAAGCGCCATGATCGATCAAATATACTTTACCATTGATGCGCAGTGCGCAAAGGGGCAAATTGCCAACTTTTTGATAGAGGTTTTTTTGCATGTAGTAGCGAGCGCCAATCAAAATAAGCCAAAAAATAAATAGGGTACAAACTGCTTGTTTGGTCGTTGGTTTGATGTAGGTGTATAAAACGAACACAAGAAAACAAAACAGCAACGAAATCCACAACGTCTGATAGGAAAATCCTATGAGCCACTCTGGTCTGGCAAAAGAAAGTATGAAGTGCCAAAGGCCTGTAATTTTATCAAGCAGGTGTACAAACCATGAGCATGGAAGGTGGAGAAGGGCAAACACTGAAAACAAACAAGAGACCCATAAAAAAAGTATTAAAAGTGGCGTAAATATTAAATTAGCCAATGGGCTCATGTAAGAAACAGGAAGTCCCCAATGCGTGAGCAAAGGCAAAGACATAAGCGAGATGACGAGCTGCAGTTCAAGAAATGAGTAAAGCCATTTCGAGGTTTGAGAGATTATTTTTTTAAGCATAGGGCTTGTTGATGAAAAGCCATGTACATATTTTTCCAGAAAAGCTTACTGCTTCCTGAAATTGGAAGCTGCACAAGGGCTTGTTTAATTAAAATTATTTTATCCGTAATGGCCAGCATGGTTGCAGGATTAAATTGTTGTTGCCCGTGAACAGTGGTTAATTGCCCGTGAAAATATTGAAGTAAAAGATCAACTATGTCGCGTGTTTCATGTTCTTTAATAGCAAGTCGTTCAATGTTTTTCATAAATCCTACGGGATTATGAAATGACGAACTGATAAAAGGTTCCATGATTTCCTGGTAACCATGTGAAATATTTTGCTCTGAAAATTGTTTGAAAAAGCAGCGAGAGGCAAGCGTTGGCAAGATATTGTCAGTTCTGCTAGCCATAAAAATAAAATAATACCCTTTGTGAGGCTCTTCAATAGTTTTGAGTAAGCGATTGCTGCATGCAGGAGTTAATTCTTGAGCGTTGGTAAAAATAAAAAAACGTTTTTCATTTTGATCCAGCGTGAATCGTGCGCAGTCTAAGACTTGATCAATATCTTCAAGGGTGTAAGAGCCTTCTGGCTCTATCCATGTTGCCGTCGGATGTTGTTTTTGCGCAATTTGCACACAGAGTGTGCATGAGCCGCAGCCTTTATTTTGATATAAGTTAGGACATACAATGTTTTGCAATTGACTGACAAATTGCTCGAACAGAGTTTGTTGGTCGCTGACCCATAGATGTGCATGATGCTGAGTAATGAGATTTTGTTGCTGCATGTTATTTATTTTTTAACGAACATTTTTGGGTTTTAAAAGTTTTGATTTTAAAAGTTATAAAGCTCAGTTTAACAAAAAATAAAGAAACATATAATGCAAATTTCTTGGCAAACAGTTGATTTTTAGTTTTAGAGTTAGATATCGTAGAAATATCTTATTTTAACAAAAGCATCAGCCAAAAGGGCGCCAGCCTGACGAAGCTGAAAGCGAAGACAGGGAGAATTGTATGAAAGATTGGAGACAAGGTCATATGCGTCCGATGATAGATCGCGTAAAAGGCTGCCGTCATTGTATGACATCTCGTGGGATCAAAAAAATGAAAGACGTTATTTCTCGCGTAAGAAATCATTTCACCGATTTGTGGACTGGGCGAAATAAAAAGTAAGTAACTGAAGCAATAAGTTGTAAAAACATCCTCTTTTTTAGTACCGTACTGTAAAGCGTATGAAGACCAAAAAGGGGGATTTTTTATGAGCTCAAAATTTGTCACAACAAAATTGATTGTTTCAGCACTGATTTTTTTTATGGTTTGTTTGTTTGGGTGTGTGTTTGACACTCAAGCCGAAACCCTTGTTCTATCGTCTATGCCCGGCGACACTGCTCGTTTGAATTTAATTTCAATAGAAAACGAAACGGAGAATTTAGAATTCCAGCTTTTTTATGGAGCTGACTCTGCTCACGGAATTATTTTTCCTCAATCAGTTTATGAATGTCAAAAGTCTTTAAGTCTTTCTGGACGAGCTGCTTTAGTTTTAAAATGCTGCAAAGGTTCTTTTTTGCCGGTGTATATCCAGGATGGCGGTTTTGCAAGTGGTACTATTGAAGAAGGGTATGAAGGACCGTTTTACATTTCGATGTGGTTGCAATTTCCTCAGGTTGCAGAGTCGTCAAAAGTACATGTACGGTACGCAGTAGCAAAAGGCAAAATGGGATCTATAGGTATTAAAATTGGCTTAAAAGGTGATTATCGACTCGTTGCGCATGAGGATGTAAAATTTATCGTAAACTAAAATGGGACTATAAATTTTTGACACTTTTTTAAATTCATGAATACAATGATTTCATCTTGTGTTTTCTCTTTAAAAAAGGTTCAAGTATGAAAAAATTATTACTTTCAGTGTTATCAAGTTCAATCGTAATGCGTGCTTCAGAAGAATTGGCTCCGGCTCCAGAATCATTTAGCGAAGAATTTTTGCAAGAAGTTGAGTCTTTGCCAAGCAAAGCAGAAATGGGATGGCGTGATGTGGTTATGGCTCGTTGGTACAACCTATCACCAATGACACAGTACATTGTGCTTGGTGTTTTAGCTTTAGTAGTTTTTTATGTGATTAGTCGTTTATTTAAATGTGGTGGCGGATGCACATGTGGTTGCGATAAAAGCGGTAGCTGTGGTTGCAAATAGCATACAACCAAAGACATTAATATTAAAAAGGGCTCGTTTACTACGAGCCCTTAACATTTTTAAATCAATTTTGTTTGTTTTATAAATTCTAGACAGATCTGGCTCCATGCTTCCATCTGTGGAGCAAGCGCCAAGCACTCATCTAAAGAAAGCAGCATGCCACTCTTATGTTCATCTTTGATGGAAATAAGTTCTGAATTTCCTTTGATCAAAAGTACCATGCCAAGATGTACTTTTCCAACGTCGCTCGTATCGTCGTTTAAAATGCCTACCTTGCTCATTTCTTGCGACCCAGAGTACTCTACTTCTTCTTGAAATTCTCGCTGTGCCCACTTGAAAATATCGCCATCGGTGATGTCTTCGTGGCGCACATGGCCTCCGATGCCAAGAGAATATTTACTAGCAAGTCTTTGTTCTGAAGCTGTTGCTTTTCTTTGCATGACAAATATTTTTTGATCGAATGTGAAAATTATGTAAGGAATAATCTGTTTGTATGCAGGGTTTGTTTCTGCGTGTGATCGTGGAATGAAGGCTATATGATCTTGTATAGAATTCATACATGTATCAAAAGCTTGCGTGTTGATTCCATACCACGCAGGAGTGTTTTCAAAAAGAACTGACCGACGTATGACTAAAATATCTTCATCGAGATGAACCGGTTGTATGTGCCCTGATTGTATTTGAGGATTTTGCATGCGAGTCCTTTGTTTGCCGTGAAATGATGTATTGCTTACTGCTCTTTTTTCCATCGCTTTTGAAATATTTACCTTAAGCTGTAACGGACTGAAAATCAATATTTTTGTGATTTTACGATACCTTAGTATACTTAAAAAGTATTGGTGAAAAACGTACTGTAACCGCAAAAGGTCTGACATGTCATACGACTTTAAAGATGTTGAAAAAAAGTGGCAAGCCCACTGGAGTAAGCAACCCTATGGTGTTGTGGATCTAAAAAACACAGGAAAAAAATATTATTGTTTGGATATGTTTCCTTATCCATCCGGATCAGGTCTGCATGTTGGTCACTGGCGAGGTTACGTACTCTCCGATGTGTATGCGCGGATGAAAGTCTTACAAGGCTACAATGTGCTGCACCCTATGGGTTGGGATGCGTTTGGACTTCCTGCAGAAAATGCAGCGATCAAAGAAGGTAAACATCCAAAAGCAGCAACCGATAAAAATATCGCAACGTTTAAAGAGCAACTTAAGCAAATTGGCGCAATTTATGATTGGTCAAAAGAATTAAATACAACCGATCCGAATTATTACAAATGGACGCAGTGGATTTTTGTTCAGATGTTTAAACGCGGTCTTGCGTATGAAACGATGTCAGACATTAACTGGTGTCCTTCTTGCCTGACTGGTCTTGCAAATGAAGAAGTGGTCAATGGTGGATGTGAACGTTGTGGATCACACGTTGAGCCTAAAAAAGTTCGCCAATGGGTTTTAAAAATTACTCAGTATGCAGAAAAATTACTTCAGGGTCTTGATAAACTTGATTGGCCAGAAAAAGTAAAATTGATGCAAAAAAACTGGATTGGAAAAAGCACTGGTTTACTTTTCTCATCTCCTGTTAAAGATATGAATGTAAGTCTTGAAACATTTTCAGCACACTTTGAAGCGTGTTATGCAGATACGTTTGTTGCTATCGCTCCTGATCATCCGTTGCTTGCAACATTGATCAAAGACGTAGCAAATAGACAAGAAATTGAAAAAATGTGCAGTGAGATCGTAGCTAAGCGTCTTGAAAAAAAATATGATGATGCGCAAGTCGAAGGTATTTTTACCGGACGTTATATTGTTGATCCTTTAGGAAATGGCGATTTGCCGATCTGGGTTGCAAGTTACACCTTGGCAGATTACGGTACTGGAATTGTAAAATGTTCTGCTCATGATGAACGTGATTTTGCTTTCGCAAAAAAATATAACATTTCACTTAAAGTTGGACTGGTTCCACAAGATCCTGAGCTGCGAAAACAAGTCGAAGCTCAAGAAGTTTGCTTCACCGATATGGTCAATGGAATACTTTTGCAGCCAACACCGTTTGAAAATAAAAACGCTGGTGAAAGCAGACAAGCTTTGATGGATTATTTGATTGCGGGTGGCCTAGCTCGTGAAAAAGTAAACTATCGTTTGCGTGATTGGGTTTTTTCAAGACAACGTTATTGGGGTGAGCCAATTCCTTTGGTGCATTGTCAAAGCTGTGGCGTTGTAGCTGTGCCAGAAGATCAATTGCCGGTAACTTTACCAGAAGTTGAGCGTTACGAGCCAACAGGAACAGGCCAGTCACCTCTTGAAGGAATTACTGATTGGGTTAACACAACATGTCCACAATGTAAGGGCCCGGGCAAACGTGAAACAAACACGATGCCGCAATGGGCAGGTTCATGCTGGTACTTTTTACGGTATCCAAATCCAGATTTAGCAGACGAACCATTTTCTCAAAAAGATTTACAATACTGGCTTCCTGTCGATTTATACGTTGGTGGTGTAGAACATGCAATCTTGCATCTTTTGTACTCACGTTTTTATATTAAATTTTTGCATGATGCAGGCTATGTTCCGTTTGATGAGCCATTTACGCATTTGTTTAACCAAGGAATGGTTTGCAAACTTTCAGAAAAATCTGGAGCTGTAGAAAAAATGTCAAAATCTAAGGGTAACGTAGTGAATCCTGATGATATTGTTAGTGTCTATGGTTCAGATGTGCTTCGAATGTACATGCTTTTTATGGGACCACCAGAGCTTGATTGCCAGTGGCAAGATGAAGGAATTGAAGGTATCAAACGTTTTGCAAATCGATTTATTACCTATGTTTCAAATCCAGAGACTATGCTTTCCGGTAGTGAAACTGAGAACCCTGAAGTTACCAGATGCTTGCATCTTTTGATCAAAGAAGTTCAACAGCGACTTGCTGTCTTTAAACCGAATACAGCGCTTGCCTCCTTCATGGAATGGAACAATCAGTCCATGAAAAGCGGTATGAAAATGAGCAAGAATTCAATGCAAACTGTTTTGACCTTGTTTTCTATTTTTGCACCACACGCTGCATGCGAACTTTTGCAAAATATTTTTGGCAAAGATTTAACGCAGTGCACGTGGCCAACGTATGATTCTTCACTCCTTGTGATCAATGAAGTCACGTACGCAGTGCAGATCAATGGAAAATTGCGTGGTACGTTTACTGTTGTAAAAGAAACTGAGCAAGAAAAAATTCAAGCTCAGGCTCAAGAAATAGTTGCAAAATGGCTTGAAGAAAAACAGGTCGTGAAAATTATTTTCATTAAAGATCGTACTGTTAATTTTGTAGTGAAATCATGAGGAATACCATGAAAAAAGCTATTATAGTTTTGATGTTAATGTTTGGACAAATGTCCTTTTGTGGCCAGCAAGGAGCGATAGTTCAACTTCAAAGACCTGGTGTTGCATTCAAGGATGCCTGTTGTGAGTGTTGCGGAGAAGTTTGTTGTACTTGTAGCAAGGCGCTGTGTGGTTGCTGTTGTTTGATAATTTTGACTAATCACGCTTATATTTATGGCACAGATGATTTTGATAACTTCAAAATAGTATCACCTAAAAAAATGGAATAAAATTCTTGCCAAATTCGTGTGTCTTTTATGACATACAATAAATGGGGCTTGCCTGAATTCCAGGCGGCCCCATAATTTTTTAATCTGTGTAATTTTTTATATAAAGCAAGCTGATGATGGCGATAGCGCTAGCAATAGCTAGCAAAGTTATCTTTTTTTTTGAACCATATAAATTTTTTGAATTTTTGCTTCATAAGCAGAGATGACTTTTTTGACGAGTACAATGTTTGGATTGTAGCTGTCACAAGTACCAGTTGCCCATGCTTTATCGTAAGGCAAATCATATTTTTTATAAAAAGTATGAACTGCTTTTAAATAAACTGGTTGAGCAGTTTTATTTTGCAGTAAAAAACTGTGTTTTCCTTTTGAAATAGCTGCCAAGTGAACGTTGGTGAAACCTTGTTTTTTAAATTCAAGGTAAAGCATTAATGAGTGTTCAAAGGGAACAGAGCTATCGTCTTTGCTATGAATTAATAAAATCGGAAGATTTTTATTGGTAATATTTTTGATTGCATGAAGTGGCGGAATGCTGTTTGCCGGGTATGCAGGAAAAAGTGTTGTAAAAATGGAAAGGCTATAAGAAGGATGGATTCCTAGTTTTACCAGCTTTGGAGCAATAGTTTCTGGAAGACTTGCAGGACAAGAATCAAGAACTAACGCTTTTACGTTTTTTGGATTAAATTTTGCTAGATAATTTATGATCGTGGCAGAACCTCGAGAGCATCCGTATAAAATGACCGATTTGTTTGCCGGTATTTTAGTTATTGTTTTAGAAATTGCTGTAATATCAGCGGTTTGACCCATGAACATTGCACTTCTATTGACCGTCTTGCCAAAGAGTTTAGTACAATGACCTATAATTCCATTAAGAGACCAGTCTGTTGCTGACTTCGAGTCGGCAAATTGAACAGCAGTGGCTTTAGGAGTGGTAATTGCTTTCTGAAATCGTAGCATTTGACCAGGTCCATCAACAATTCCGTGCGCAAAAACCGTATAATCAGCGCTATAGGCTGAAAGACTTGTAAAAAAAGAGAGAGTAAAAAATAATTTATTCATAATATTTCATAGTTAAAATAAGAATATTTCCCTGTTTATAGGGTATCAAAAGGAAAGGTGGTCAGCAAAAGGGTAGATACTAATTTAATGAATGATTTTTTATGAAAAAGTGAAGTGTGAGAAAAATATGAAATTTAAAAAAAAGAGGTGAGGTATGAAATATATTTCTTATGGCATGCTGTGCATGGTTATTTTTCAAGTTACGTATCCATCGCAACACAATGCACAAAGCGTTGCGCAAAATTCTAATGACGATGCACAAACTCGTGAAAATAGCGTATCGGTGTTAGATCTGTCTGACAAGATGTCTCCTGGTGGTGCATTGAGGCGTAATTCAGCAGTTTTAAATCACCAACCTCATGATACAGCAGCTTTGAAGCGTCATAGTACTTTTTATTTATTGGACAGAGAAATTTCTGACTTAAGTCGTAAAATGTCACTTAATAAATGTTTACCGGATACAAATGAGCAAGGGCTTTCATCAGAGTTTCAGATACTTTGTGAAAAGGTGCGCTCATTTCAATTGGAGCAAGCAAATGATGAAATAGATTCTGTATTGTTAGAACCGCTTGAAAGTACGTTAGTTGGAGCGCTTTTTGTAGTAGCTTGTCAGCAAGGATTGTCTCTTGATATTATTCCAACACCGATAAGTTCTTTATCTCGTTGCAATGCTTCTGTAAATAAAGCAACTGTTGCTGCTGCCGCGAGTGCGCAATCAAATCAGATGCATCATAGTGATTCTTTTGTTAAAGGTTTAATTTCTGTAGGTTCTGGAATAAAAGCTTTCGTGCCACCTATAGATTTAATATCTTTGGAGCCTAAATCAAATAAATTTCCAGATATTCCTATGGCTACAATTGTTGGTAAATGTGATAGTGATCTTGAATCTTGTGACGGAAGTGATGACTTACAGGATTTTTTATAGTAAAACGCTGCACGGGATAGGGCGATATGAATAGCATATATTTTTTTATAGTCCTACTGTGTTGTAATCTTGCTACGATGTGTAGTCATGATAATAATTTGGAAAATTTATCTGATTGCTCTATGTCTGAATTACAACTTGAGCTCAAAGATCAGCAGGGCATAGAAAATGAAAGCTTGTTATCTTATTTACCACATTTAAAAAGTGATGCGTGTAAGCGCAAAGATGCTGATATAGAAAGCTGGAGAGAATTTTGCCTGCAGCAACGACAAGAGCACGAATCAAAGCAGCAAGAGCGAAAAGCCCGAGAAAAAATAGTAAATGATATGATATCTGGTCGCAATAAATTACAATATTAAAAAATTAAAGGTGTAGGTTTTTAAAGGATGCTTCATGAGTTTATTTAAATTACATTTACCGTTCAAGCCAGCAGGCGACCAAGAGGCTGCAATTAAAAAGCTGGAAAACCATGAAGGTAAAAAATCTACACTTCTTGGCGTGACTGGTTCTGGAAAAACATTTACGATTGCAAACGTTATTGCAAAACAAGACAAACCGGTCATCGTACTTTCTCCTAATAAAACATTGGCAGCTCAGCTGTACGAAGAGTTCAGTCTTTTTTTTCCTGAAAATAAAGTGTGCTACTTTGTAAGTTATTATGATTACTATCAACCAGAGTCATATTTGCCAGCTAAGGATATGTACATTCCTAAAGAAACGAAGATTAATCCAGAAATTGAACGCTTGCGCATTGAAGCAGTTGCAAGCCTTATGCAACGCCGAGACGTTATTATCATAGCATCGGTTTCTTGCATTTATTCCTTAGGAAATCCACGCGAGTACGCGCAGCAAGCGCTTGCTTTAAAAGTTGGGCAAACAGTGAATCGTCGTGAGATACTCTCAAAATTAGTATTTATGCAATATAGCCGTAACGACGTGGATAGAAAAAGTGGAACATTCGCAGTACAGGGTAACGTGATTGAAGTATGTGTTCCCTATGAAAAACATCGAAAATTACGCATTGAGCTTTTTGGTGATGAAATAGAGGGACTTTCATGGGTCGACAAACAAAATAATCATGTAGTAGAAACATTTACCGATACGGTTATTTTCCCCGCAAAAAACTTTGTGACTTCTCAGGAATTAAAAGATAAGGCCTTGATAGCAATTGAACAAGAATTAAACGATTATTTGCCGCATTTACAAAATCCTATTTACGCAGAGCGTTTACGTCGTCGAGTTATGCATGATCTTGAGATGATAGAACAGACTGGTTTTTGCACTGGCATTGAAAATTATTCTTCTTATTTTGATGGAAGATCACCAGGTCAGCCACCATTTTGTCTTTTTGATTTTTTCAAAAAAGATGATTTTTTGCTCGTTATTGATGAATCACACATAGCTGTTCCTCAAATTTCAGGAATGTATCACGGCGATCGAGTGAGAAAAAAATCTTTGATCGATTTTGGATTTAGGCTACCATCAGCGGCAGACAATCGACCATTAAAATTTGAAGAAGTTGAAAAGTTTTTTACCAACACTATTTTTGTTTCAGCAACTCCAGGTTCGTATGAACTTGAACACAGCGATCAAATTGTTGAGCAAGTGATTCGTCCAACGGGACTTCTTGATCCTAACTTAGAAATTCATCCTCGCAAAGATCAGATTAACGATTTAGTTCTTCAGATTAAAGCTACAACCAAAAAAGGCTTTCGCACTCTTGTCACTGTGCTAACAAAAAAGATGGCAGAAGAGCTGGCCAGTTTCTTAGAAGAAAAAGGTATCAAGGTTTGTTATTTGCATAGTGATTTAAAAACTCCACAACGTACTGAAATTCTGCAAAAATTACGCGTAGGTGTGTTTGATTGTGTGGTTGGTGTAAATCTACTCCGCGAAGGAATTGATTTGCCTGAAGTTGCTTTTGTGGCAATCATGGATGCAGATATTGAAGGGTTCTTGCGCGATAAAAGATCCCTCGTTCAAATCATTGGTCGCGCTGCCCGAAACACTGAAAGTGTGGTTCGGTTGTACGCTGACAAAATAACTAATTCAATGCAGTATGCTCTTGACGAAACTGCGCGGCGTAGAGGTTTGCAGGAAGCTTACAACAAACAATGGGGCATTACTCCAAAAACAGTAGTTCGAGAAGTGGTCACATCTATTTCAAAAGCTGCTCTTGATTTAACCAGACCTGAAAAGAAGTCTGGCAAAAAAGGACCAAATTCACAAAAATTATCGACTCAAGAAATTCAAGAATTGATCTTACAACTTGAAACAGCTATGCATAAAGCTGCTGAAAATCTTGATTTTGAAAAAGCGATTCAATTGCGTGAGCAGCTGCTTAAATTTAAAGCAGATTTGTAAGAATTTCATACCAGACATTTGCATGTTGTGTTTAATGATTTACAGTATTAAACATACAAGATCGAATCCGTTCTTTTAAAGTTGAGGAGTTTGCTGGTGAGAAAATCATATTTGTTTTTAGTTGTTCTTGTAGCCATAAGCGCTGGCTGTGGAAAAAAGAAAGTTGCGCAAGAAAGAATTTGTGCTCGAATTGATTTTGAGAGAATCGTTGCTTTGTTTCCTAAGACCATAGCGCAAGTGCAAACTCTTACGCAAAAATCTAAAAATGATATGGACAGGGCAATTGAACTTATTGGTGATATATCAGCCTCAGATAGAACTTATCAAAATACGGCTCTTGCATACGAGCAGGCTTACTTTCAATTCTTTCTTAACGCACAAGTGTTACATGTTTTAGCCTCAGCATCGTGTGACGCCGACCTGCAATCAGAAGCGTTTCGTGCAATTATTGATTTAGAGCAATATAAAAATAATGTCTTATCAAGAAATGTAACGTTGTATCAGGCTTTTGAAGAGTATCAAAAATTGGGAACTGATACTTACAGAAAAACTCAATCTGTTAATTATTTTTTACACGATGTTGTGCAACAATTTGAAAGAGAAGGTATGCAGCTACCTGTTGAAAAGCGGACTGATCTAGTTCTTTTAGAAAAAGAGATTCAAACTTTAGCGAGTCGATTTGAAAGTAATGTGATGCATAGTTCGTCTAGCATGGTGGTGCCACTAAAAGAGCTTTATGGAATGTCTGAGCAGTTTTTGAGCAGCCTTAATAAAGACAGTAATGGGGATTGCATTTTGCCGATTAACTATGCAACTTTTTGTATGATTATGGAAAATTGTTTGGTTGAGTCAACAAGAAAATCTTACTTTATATTATTTGGACAACAAGCATATCCTCAGAATCAAACTATTTTAGAAGATTTAATAAACAAACGAAATGAGTACGGGCAGATGCTTGGCTATAAAGATTTTGCTAGTTATCAACTAGACGGACTCATGGTAAAAACTCCGAAAAAAGCAGAAGATTTTTTATGGAAAATGGTAAAAGCATTGCAACCATATGAAGACAAGAATTTTAAGCAGCTTACGCAGCATCTACCACCATCAGTTAATTTTGTGGGTAAAAATCAATTGAAGCCTTGGGACGTGGCCCTTGTAAAATCATGGTATAGAAAAAAACATTTTGATTTAAATGACGATGAAATTTCAGAGTATTTTTCTTTGGACACTATTATACCAGCACTTTTACAGCAATTTGGTCAGTTTTTTCATCTAGAATTTGAACATCAAAAAGTTGAGAATGTGTGGGCTCAGGACTTACTTTGTTATCGCGTGCGATCACTAAAAAACCAATCTATAATTGGGTATATATTTTTAGATTTGTATAAGCGACCTTTAAAAAAAATAACTGGTCAATGTTATATGATGATTATTCCTGCTATCAGGGATGATTGTAGTATTTCATGTGTGGGATCTTCAGCTGTTATGGCACAATTTGAAAAGCCAACAGAAGGTAAACCAACGCTTCTTAAGCTACATGAGGTGGTCTCATTGTTCCATGAAATGGGTCACGCCGTCCACGCACTTTTTGGAGCAACTCGATTCACACAGTTTTCAGGAACCCAAGTTGCAAAAGATTTTGTAGAGGCCCCATCGCAGATGCTTGGGTATTGGTTTGATGAGCCTGAAGTGCTTCATGCTACTTCCCGTCACTATCAAACAGGAGCGCCACTTTCTAAAGGTATGATTGAAAAAATTATTGCAGCTGCAAAATTTGATCGAGCTGATCAGATGTTAAGACAATCATTTTTAGGATTAGTATCACTGCATCTGTTTAAACAAAATTATGAAAAAAGTATTCATGGCATGATTGAAAAAATGCATAAAAAAGTATTTAAACATGTTGCATATGAACAGGGATGTTATTTTGAAACAAGTTTTATACCAGTAGCTTATGATTGCGGTGCAGCTTACTTTATGTACCCATGGTCTCAGGTACTAGCGGCTGATCTGTTTGCTCATGTCAAAGCGCAGGAAGTAGCTAACCATGAGATGGGAGTTCGCTATGTTTCTGAAATATTGAGTCCTGGCGGTTCAAAAAATCCACACGATATGGTGAAACGATTTTTAGGCCGCAGCTGGAATAACCATGCATTTTTTGAAAGTTTGTGACAATTTCTGTAAAGATTTTGGTATCACGAGTATCATGGTAAGTAGAGTAAGAACACTTAAAAAACATTATTAAATTAAGCAGCACCCTATGAATTATGTATCAAGCAATGCAACAAGCGCGCCAGCATTTGTTTTGAAAAATTATGCTCCGATGAGTCACAAGGTAGAAATCTTGCATCGTCAGCATGGTAAGATTATGTGTATCTACCCTAAGAATCATCATGCTGCTCTTTTAAGCGCGGGGTCACTCATATTTTGCATGGTAGAAAAAAATCAAAATTTTTATAGATTTTTAAATCTTGAAATAGAATCAGCACTCCATGGTTTTTCTGTTGTGCAGCTACAATTTATTCACGATATCATACGGTTATGCATTAAAAAAATTCCTCGCGAAATTATGGTGCCAGAATTGTTCGATTATTTATTGTATGTTTACAGTGATCTTTCGAATTTATCTGACGATGGAAAGTTGATTGTGTTGTTGCGTTGTTTTTTAATGCTGGATTTGTTGCCAGAGCAGCCAGAAGTGTATTTTGTAGCAGCTCAAGATCCATATGGAACTATTAAACAAGAATCAAAAATATTGCATGAATATGTGCGTAAGTCTTGGGATAATTTTTATCAACACGATACGTTGTAAATATAATATAAAAAAAATTATTGAAGCAATTCTATTTATTCGTTAGCCTGAATACAGATTGCAGATGTTGCAATTGTCTATGGTTCCAAGGAATAGCGCATTATGAAAAATTTCTTTTTTTTCCTTTCTTTTTTTCTTTCTTCTTTTTCGATACAAGCTCTTGAGTTGGGTAAAAATTTAACCAAAGAGCTTACGACTCCAAAGGTGCGAATTTTATTGCGCAATGATTTGTCGGATCGTTATAAATACGTAGAAAATTTAAAAACAGAACTACAATCACTCGAGCACCGCTGGAGAGAAGACTTTGAAAATTCTGAACAAAAAAGTCTAGAAATACAAGCACAGATTGAAGAACTTAAAGATTCTCCTCAGAAAAGGCAAACAGGAATTCTTCTTAAAAAAGTTAATTGTCTTGCTAAGTTAGACCAAACAATAAGTGATATTTGCGAAACCAAAAGTCAAACTTTGGAGTTTTTAAAGCAGCATATTGAATTCTGGGAAAAATACTTTGTCGACTCTATGCATCAATCAAATCTTATGGAAGAAAAGTCGTTGTACGCTTTTCTTGATGTACAAAACATAATGAAAAAAATCTTTTTTCAAGAAGAGCTTTTGGATGGATTGTTTTTAAGAAAAGAAGAAACAGCTGCTGACATTTCTCGAGAAGAATACGTTCTGGCTACTAAAGAAAAAGAATTTGAACAGGTAGAACAGTTGCTTGAGGATAAGAAAAAACAAACGGAAAAAAATAAAGATGATATAGCTCTTTTAGATCTTGAAAAAGAAGTTGTGACCAAAGAGCGAGAATTGGCATCTTTGAAATTAAGATTATTTCAAAAAAAACAGGAATTTTTTAATTCAAAAGAATCGATTTTACAGGATCGGTTGCAACAGCTTAAAGAGCATTCAGACATTATTCGTAGCCGGCTGTACATCGACATATCGGACGTACAAAACTATGAACAAAAATATAATGAACAAAAAAAATCATCTTCTTTTAAAAAATCTGAACTGGTCAAATTACGCAATGAAGTTGCTTCACAAAAAATAAATGCTCAAGAAGAATTAGACCGCTTACGAAAGCGGCATAAAGTTTCATTTACTAAAATGGCACAGCTTGAAGATATTGAGGTGAGCACTCATGGTCTTTCAGATAGCTTTGCGCTTTATAGCGTAGCTCATGCCTATGTCGCTGTGGCAACATGTGAGCGGTTAATGCACAAAATTAAAATAGATATGATGCTGCAAGATGCAAAAATGCAACAAGCACAAATAATTTTCGACACAGTCAAATTACTGTATGAAATTTCTCAAGGACATATAAAAGATACTGAAACATTTGAAAAAGAGAGAATTAGATATAAAGAAACAAAGCTGTCATTGCAAGCTGGTATAAAAATAAACAAAGAACAAACGCTTTGTGATCATGTTTTAATGAAAGACATTCAGCGGATTATTGCCCATTTAAAAAAACAGCAAGAAAGAATGAATAATATCTCTGGTGATGTTTCAAACTTTTTACATAAAAATGGTCTGATAGCATCATTCTTCTTTCTGAGATGGTAAAAAATATTGAAGAGCAGCAGGAAGTAATGCTTCAGAAAAATGAGCTTTACCAGCACATAGTGGTAGCACAGGAAGAAACTTTAGAGTCGATAGATTGCATTCTACATGAGTTTGACATGATTGGTGTTTGGCATCGGTCGATTAGCGCTGTCACCTGGGAAGGAATAAAAAATATTATTCCTAACTTATTTGTGTTTTTGAAAGATGTAAAAAACATTGTTGTGTCGTACATATCCAAGCTTACGCTCCAAAATTTTGCTTATGGTTTATCGGTACTGAGTATTGGTAGAATGCTCGGTATTTTTGCACTACTATGTATGTCATTTTTCCTATTTTTATTTTTACAGACATTGCTACCAACCATATACAAATTTTTAGTAAATTTTCAGCACAACACGGCTGACAGCTTATACGGACTGCGTCAGATTGGCATCATTTTTATAGGTTTTTTAATCGATGTGTTTAAGCCATTTTATCTTTGGACGTTGTTTGTATTTTATGTGTTTTGGTGTGATGCATCGATAGCGTTTTTAGTATTGTTTTATGGGTATACAATATTTTTTGGAATTTATGCATCGCGCAAATTTCTGGCCCAATTTATTTGTGTGAATCGAAAATTTGATTATTTTTTACTTAGCAAACGATTGATTGATCGCTTTTCTTGGGTCTTTTTATTTTTCTCTATTTCTACCATTGTCATATTAGTGTTTCGCAAAATGTTTATGCTGGTCATGCTGCATCAGCAGTCAGAATTTCCTAATATTTTGCTTCGCATTTATCATATCGTCATTTTTATTTCGATTGTTTTTTCTTTAGACAAAGAAGAATTTTTACAGCTATTGCCAAAAAAATCGAATTTTGGTGAAAAATTAGCGCTTATGCTTGAGCATTATTATTACCTGGTTTTATGTACTATTTTTAGCTTACTCATTATCAGTGACCCGTATCTTGGTGGTTATGGCTCGCTCATGTGGCTTTTATCATGGAATATTTTTGTCTCAATATGTGTACTGGGACTTCTTTTTATCGGGTATATGATTATTCGACAGTATTCATCGTTTTTCTTTTTTAAAGAAGATGACAGTCTCAGTGGTTCTTCAGAGCGTTTTGATTATGCAAAAACATGGTATGCCATTTATATTCTTTGTTTAATGTTTGCGTTTGCAGTTATAGCTATTGTTTTGTGCGCAGAGATATGGGGCTATGGTTTTACGTATGGGACACTGCGTAAAATAGTCATGTATGAATTATTTAAAATTGAATCAGTGGGTGGTGCTGGAAAAACAGAATCATTTAAATTTTTTAATCTTTTATACATATTATTCATTTCATTTTGTGGTGTTGTTTTAGCATATCTTTTTAAGAAATTTGTTTTAAAACGTGTGTTTGATATTCAATATGTAGATCCTGGAATACAAAACACGGTCATTATTATTTCTCGCTATGTCATCATCATAACCGTTGTTGTGATTGCATGTATCCAATCAAAGCTAGGATCACTTGTTACAGGGGTGTTTTATGTTGCGTTGGTTGTTTTTGGTTGGTCATTTAAAGATCTGTTTACTGATTTTGTAGCATATTTTTTCATTCTTGTGCAGCGCCCGGTAAAGCTTGGAGATTATGTAAAAGTTGATAGTGAAACGATGGGTGTTGTAAGAAAAATTAGTCCTCGTGCCGTTATTTTGCGTCATAAAAATTCGGTAAACATTGTGGTTCCTAACTCAACCGTGCTTAAAGCTTCGATTTGCAATTGGAATTATACCCGTGGATACATTGGCATAGATGACATTGTTTTTTCTGTACCGTTTGGAACAAATATTAACGTCGTACGAGATATTTGTTTTAAGGTATTTGACGAAGATGCTGATGTTTTAAAAGTTCCGCAACCCTTTGTTCGTTTAAATGATTTTGGTGACAAGGGTTATATTTTCATGATTCGTGGCTTTGTTAGCTCAGGAAATACTTTGCGCCAATGGGACATAGCAAGTAATATTCGTTTTGCGTTGGTAGAAAAATTGGCCAAAGAAGGAATTTCTATTGCTGGTCCAAGCATGAAAGTTTTGGTCACAAAAGAATTAATAGACTCGAACTTCGATCGACAATAAAAAAGGCTGGCCCAAGAAAGAGCCAGCCATAAAGAATTATTGTATGTTATTTTTTTAGACCTTTGATTGATTTCAAAATGTGGCTTTTATCAACACCCCAAAATAAAAGATAAAGGCCAACAACAACCATGATGATGTTTAAGAAGTTTTGTAGAAAACCTAATTTTCCTAGAGCACCAAAAAATAAAACTACGCCAAGAGCTAAGGCAATAAAACCTTGGCGTTTTTCTGGGATAGAATTGAACTGTTTTTGAAACATGAAAGTCTCCTTTTTTTTATAGAACTTTATAAGTCAGAACATACCAAAAAAAATTATAAATACTCAAGAAGTTATTGAATATAGCCGGCAATTGGCCAAGCAGCATCAAAACTGAGATGGTCATCTTGTAGTGGCTGATGATGAACAAGTAGGCGAATAAAAGCGATAGGTATTTTATTTTCTTGCAATGTTTTAAGCAAGCTTTCTACCAGCATAAGCTTTTGATAGGTGCTACATGATTTATCAAAGGGATATTGATTGAGCGAAATAAATGCTTCTGAGCCAGAAGGGGACAGAGCAACAGATTGAACAAATATTTGTTTATCGGTCAATCCTTCTTCTTCCAAAAATAAAAACCAACTATTTAAAAGCAGCTTGATATTTTGCGCAGTATCTTGGCCATAAATGATTTCTGCGGTTTCTTTTTTAAAAGCCTTTCTCTTACTCCAAACCCAGAGACTTACTTCTTTAGAATTTATTTTTTGCTGTTTTGAAGAGACTGTAGGAGACGTTTGCCTTTTAGGGATAGAAAAAACAATCCAAGATTCTTGATACAAAAAGAATAAAGAGCCGACAGCTAAAAAGGATAAGCTTGCTAAAAAATAGGTATATTTTTTCATGAGATAATCGCTTTAATGCATGAAATTAAAGGAGAAATAAGATATTTCCAGTCATCTTTTTTGCAAAGACCAGCTTCAATTGCCAGGCTTGGAGCTTTAATTCCGATAAGCGGTTTGTAAGGAATGCCAAAGAGTCCTTGAGCTATAAAGACCGAATTAATTGATGAATTTTGTAGATGTTTTAAAAAAGATTTACCCATAGTTTCAGAATCTTTTAAGTGTATTAAATGAGCTTGCGACACGTGGTAAAAATAAAGTGGATTATAGTGATGCCAAAGGTCAGTTGGACTATCGAGATAATAAAACAACGAAATATGAGAAGGCATCTCCGGTTCTTGATAAAAACTGATGCTCAGATAAAAATCTGCTTGAAGTCTGTTAGAAAACGAAGCGTTTTGAAGCGGCGCAATAGTTTCACCTGGTACTCGAGTTAAAACTACTCGAACATCAGGAAGCGTATTGTTTAGTTGTTTTTTTAGTTCTTCTGCGCATTGCAGCGTGATACCACGTTCGAATGTATCATCGATTTCTCGCCCAGTATTTTTTGGATCACCCAAAGGATCAATGATGATGGTGAATGGTTGATTTTCTGGCGTGAGCTTTTGTGAAAGTAGAAGAAAAATAATAAATAATTTTTTTATCGACATGAGAGATTTTCTGTTAAAAATTCGCTTAAAAAAGTAATTCGATCTTCTTGTTTTGCATTTTTTATACCCATGGCAATTGCTTTTGGTTGACCAACAAAAATGCATAATTTTTTTGCCCGTGTAACAGCAGTATAAAGTAAATTACGTTGTAGTAACATAAAATGTTGCATAAAAATAGGAATAATGACAGCGTCATATTCAGAACCCTGACTTTTATGAATCGTGATTGCATACGAAAGAACGAGTTCATTGAGTTCATCAAATGCGTATGAAATCAGCTGTCCATCGAAATCGACAACTACTAATTTTTCATCTACGTCAACATCGTGAACCGTACCGATATCTCCGTTAAAAACTTTTTTGTCGTAATTGTTTTTAATCTGCATGACTCGATCATGCTGTTTATACGTCGTGCCAATGTAGGTAACTTGATTTTCTGTTACGGCAGGGTTTAAAAATTGCTGAAGGTCATGGTTTAACTTTTGAGTCCCTGTTGCTCCGCGATTCATGGGTGTTAGTATCGTGACGTTACCTGGAGCGATATGGTGCTGTTTAATGATTGTTTGTAGAATTTTTGCAATTACAGGAAAGCAATTTTCAGCATTTTCTTCTTTGATGAAATAAAAATCTTTTTTACAGTCTGGAATTGAGCTGCTCGGAAATTCGCCTTGATTGATCTTGTGTGCATTTTGAATGATCATGCTGTTTTGCGCTTGTCGGAAAATATGAGCAAGTCTGGTACATGAAGTTTTACCACTCTTGATTAAATCTTTTAAAATACTACCAGGACCTACCGATGGAAGTTGATCTACGTCACCGATAAGTACGAGATGTGCGTTTAAAGAAAGCGCTTTAACCATTGCATGTGCAAGAAAAACATCAAGCATAGATGTTTCATCAACAATTAAAAAGTCAGCTTTAAGGGCATTGCTATCATTTTGTTGAAAACGCATGGTTGACGGATCAAACTCAAGCAATCGATGCAGTGTGGTTGCAGGGCGTTTGGTTCCTTCCATTAAACGCTTTGCAGCTCGACCAGTTGGTGCAGCAAGTTTATAGGTGAAATTATGCTCTTCTAAAACTTTTATTAAAGCTTTAACCAAAGTTGTTTTTCCTGTTCCAGGGCCTCCAGTGATGATAGAAACTTTATGGTCAAAACAAGAAATAATTCCGTTTTGTTGCTGCTCATTAAGCTCAATATCCATTGCTTTTTGTAAAGAATCATAAATCTCTTTAGGCTTGACTGCGTGGGTAACGGGCGTTGCCAGAAGTTGTGATATTTTTTGAGCAATACCTTTTTCAGAGCCGTACAGAGCGCTGAGTCCTACAAAATGTTTTTCGAGGTAGGTTATTAGTTTTATTTTATCTTGATCATGTAAACTTCTCAGAGCTTTTTTCATTTGATCTTTATGCTCTTCTGAATCAATTTCTAAAAGTTCAAAAGTTTTTTCTTTAAGTGTTTCAATTTCTTGATAAACGTGTCCGTTGCTTGATTCTTGCTTGAGGCAGAAAGAAACTCCTGCTTGAATACGTTGGACAGATCCTAGAGCAAACCCCATGTTTTGAGCAATTTTATCAGCGATTTTAAAACCGATTCCCCAAATGTCATCAGTAAGCCGGTAAGGATCTTGTGTTAATTTTGCGATAGCATCATGGCCATATTTTTTATAAATTTTTGCTGCATAAGTGGATGTGACACCTTTTTCTTGCAGGAAAACCATGATTTTTGCAACGTATTTTTGATCAACCCATGATTGTTTGATTTGTTCAACTCGTTTTTTTCCTACGCCACTTATTTCAAATAGTCGATCAGGTGTGACATCGATGATGGTAAGAGTATCGGCTCCAAAATGCTCAACGATTTTTTCTGCGTACACTTTTCCGATGCCTTTGATAAAGCCTGAGCCAAGATATTTTTTAATACCTACAATTGACGTAGGCAAAGCTGTTGTGTAGGTAGTCGCTTGAAATTGTTTACCAAATTTTGCATGAAAATTCCAAGCACCTTCAAGATGAATTTCTTGTCCAACTTGGACACTAGCAAAAGTGCCAGTGACGGTAGCATTCTCTTGTTTTTTGGATTGTAGAATAAAAATAGCAAATCCTGTTTCAGAATTTTGAAACAGGAATCTGTCAATGATTCCAGATAGTTGATCGTTATTCATTCTCACTCATCATGTTAGGGCTTGCCGTGTCCGTCGAAGCCAGGGCGAAGTCGGAACCCAGGTATCCAGCATTAAACTGGCAGTTATTTTTTTATGTTTTTTAAATTTTCTAAAGCATGTGGACAACTTGAAGCAAAGTCACCTAAGAAATCATGAAGATCAGTGCAGAATTTTTTAAGAGCTTGAAACGTTATGATGTCTCTTTTGAAGACAACACGCTCTGGCTGTGAGCTGTCTAAATGAGTCCAGCGCAATATGTAGCAATCATTATTTTTTCTGAGTTGACATGATTCTTCGATAAGTTCAATCATGAGTTCTTTATAATCTCTTGTGTTTATTAAGAAATGCTCAACGAGACCTAAAAAGTCTGATTGAGCTTGTATCATGATGACAGCAAAAGCTTCTTTTTGCCCATGGGATAGCTCTTTATTTTCTTTGTTCAGCGTTGCTTCGATCTCTTCTAAGTCTTTAATGCTGTAAGATTTTCCATGCAGAGAGTAGAGCAGATTTTCTTGATACTCAGAGCCGCAGCGATGATCTTGCAAGTAAGTTGTTATTTTTTCTATAGCAGGTTTAGTTGGGCCATTTGCAAAATCGCTGTTTATGATTAAGCAATCATAATAATCGCCGGTATATGCCTCAACTAAGTCTTTACTATTTTTATGATATTGTGGGCTAGAAGATTTTCCTTCTTTGGCAGATGTTACTACTTGTTTAATTTCAAGCTTATGTTTGTGCGCAAAAACAAAATCTTTTTCATCATGAGCAGGAACTGAAAAATGTGCTTTTGTTGTTCGCGTGTCAAAACCTTCAAGTGTATAATCAGCTATAAAAACAGGAAGTTTTTTCCCAGTGATAGGGTGCAACGCATATGAACCAGTAGCCGCAGCATCGTAGTTTGTATTTTCATAGCGATGCAGAAGAGAATTTTTTTTAACATTTGCAATGAACGATACAACTTTTGATTTTTCTGACTGAGTTACAAAATCAAGTGCATGTGGATGTTCTGGAGAAATGATGACAAACGTTGCGCCAAAAAGTATTTCAGGTCGTTTTACAATAACATGAAGTTTATTTGGTAGCATTGTATCTTGACTGTCTACAATAGAAAGATCGCACTGAGCACCTTTCCAGGCAAATTTTCCCATTACTAGTTTTTTTATTTTTTCTCGTACGAGTATGATGTCGTAAATTGATTCATTGAACACTCCTGCGCCATCAAGAGTTTTTAAAAGATGGTTTGTAAGCAAAGGGGCTTGCATAGAAAAAGACGAGCATAAAAGAACTGAACAAATTATTTTATTTTTCATGTTTTATATCCATTTCGTATTTTAAAACTTTGTATCAAAGCTGACACCAAGGATGAAATCATTGCCAATACCTTGGTTAAACAATGTTGCATCACCATATAAAGAGAAAGAGACGTCGTGCCGAGAACCATTAAAGTCTCGATGTAATTTTCCAAATAGTTTTACGGCCCAAGCGCTTGGGGTTAAAGATTTGCATATGTCTAAATTTTTAACAATTTCTGCTGGAGCATTGATTTCAAGGTAACTTTCATTGCCTCTGTACCAAGCGTTATATCCAGCGGTAAAATCCCAGCGACGATATGTTTTTTGTAAAGCTGTTGTCGAGTTAAAAATAATTCCAGGCAAAACTTTTGTAGTAAAGACACGAGGAAATAACCATTTGGTTAACTCTTGCTCGAAAATTAATAATTTTTCTTCATCGGGAACGGTAAGAGCTGTAAATCTTGTTGAAAAAGGTATTTTTGGTTGTTTTTCAACAAAAAATCTTTTTTCATCTTGAGCTAAAAAGAATTCAAGTATGTATTGGCCTTTGTACTGTAAATCGTCTCGTATCTGCCAATAAGGATTTAATTTTAGTCCTGCGCCAAGATGTTTATTGTATCCGAGTGGACATTGTAAAAGTGCTGAAGATAAATGATCAATTGCTGCCAGACCATAATCAGAAAGAATTTTTTTGTAGTCAGGATTTAGTTCAAATGCAGAAACATTAACCAAATCACATAAATCTAATAGTGGTTGCTGATCTTTCGGTTGAAAATAGGTGCCATATAAACCTGTGGCAAAATGATAATCAGTTGGTAGGTATAAACAGCCGCCACCATCAATACCCCAAGTTGGCCGTTCAAATATTTTTGTGCAAAGACTTAATTCAAGAGTCCCTGTTCCTAAAGCATCAAAAATAAGATGTTTTTCTGCAAATTCTTGCTCATTGACGCATGTGCCGGTAAACAATGATAACTGGTCTGAGATTCTTCGTTTTTCTTCTGGAGTAAAGTTTAAATTTCGAATCATCCAGAAAAAAGGTAATCTGCATTCAAAGTATGTGTTTGGGTTTATTTGTTGACAGTAGTGCCACATAAAGCCCATTCGTCGTTCTTCAAGTCTGGCATCTCCAATAACTTGTAAAAGATTAGGGAAATTTATATTCCTTAAAGGATCAAGACCGACTGGCACAAGATTCAATATTTTTTTAATAAGATCTCTAAGGGCTTGGTTTTCAATATTTAAATACGATCCAATGCGATTACCGACTACTCTTTGTACGTCGGTTTCAAGATCCTGGGTAAAAGCTTTTTTACTCGAGATGTTATAAAATACATGAGTGGTTAATTGTTTTTCAGCTAGAACTTGGTACGAGCACTCTGGCGTTTGGTAGGTACACAAAAGAAAATCTGGATAATTAATAAGATTTCTGGCGACCGGTATTGATGTTTTTTTGTAAAAATCTTGATCAAAAAGCTTTGCGGCTTCTGTTATTGTTAGTAGCGCGATCCATTGTGTAGCTTCTCCTGGCTCGCATGATCGTAGTGTTTCTAAATCTTCAGGAGTAATTGAGTATAAAAGTGCGTCGAGATCGTCATCGAGCATATCATCTTCTGCTCGTGTTGTTTGAAATAAAGCTGTGCCAAGTAACATGAATAAAGTGAAAGTTGCAAATTTATTTTTATAGTTTAAAAAAATCATGTTCACCGTTTTTTAATTCAATTTGTACATTCTTTTTCCTTGATAACCTTACTATATTTTTTTCATTAAGGCAAAAATGGCTGCTCATGGCCTATTTATCCCGATGGCTTGTTTATTATAGTATGTTAGGCTCCCTTAAATAAGGTCACATATTAAACTGAAGGGTTTTATGAAGCACACAAAAGCACACGCATTTCCAACTATTTTTGTTGAAGGAAACGTAGGAGTTGGAAAATCGACGTTTTTAAATTTTATAAAGCAGCATATCAATGTACATGTCATCTATGAGCCAAATAACTTATGGCAAGACGTTGAAGGACATAATTTACTAGAGCAGTTTTTCTTAGACGGTTCGCGTTGGGCCTATACGCTTCAAAGTTATATTTTACTCACGCGCGTCGATCAGCTACTTCATGCTGATGAACAAGATAGCGGACGAGCGATACGCTTTGTTGAAAGGTCGATTTATTCTGGGCGTTATTGTTTTGCTCAAGTGGCAAAAGAAATTGGCACCATGAACGGTCTTGAGTGGTGCTTGTATAAAAAATCATGGGATCGTGAATCTGCAAGAATACAACAGCAATCATCGGGTTTACAACCGCAAGGTTCACAACCGCAAGGTTTTATTTATTTGCGAACTCCAGCAGAAGTTTGTTACAAAAGAATAATGAGTCGAGGTAGATTTGAAGAAAAGCCTATTTCTTTAGATTATCTAAAAGCTCTAGAAGAAAAATATGATGATTGGTTTATCCATAAAAAGGGTGTTGATGAGCACGTTTTAAGCCTGCCTCAATTGATTTTGGATAACTCCCTAGATTTATTAACTGATAAAGATATGCAAGAACATTATTTGAAGTTGGTGCAGGAATTTATTGAAAAAGTGCAAGCCTCCAATCAAGGTTAACTCCTCTCTTGCTGAGAAGCCGTAGTTGAGTTTTCTTGATGATAACGCTATGGAGCAAAGTTTTCTGCGATAAATTCTTGATTTTTTAAAGATTCATGAGAATATTGATCTTACAAAGTGAAAAGATGTAAGATAGCTTTTAAAACTTTATAACATGTAATAAAGATAAGGGACAAAACATGGATGCAAATATAGTTGACTATACTAAAGCGGCAGTTTTTGTTGCAGCTGCAATAGCTATGGCAATAGGGACAGTCGGTCCATCACTAGCGCAAGGGATGATTGGGCGAGCAGCTTGTGAAAACATTGGAAAATATCCTGAGTCAAATTCTAAAATTCGCATGGCTATGATTATTTCAATGGCGCTTGTTGAAACATGTGCCATATACGTTATGATTATAGCTGTTATAGTTGTTATTAAAGTAAGCTAATTTGAGATATAGCTTGTAAGGTTATAAAGTCGCATGGATCTTCCAAACGTAACTCTTTTTTTTCAAATAGGTAATTTTTGCATTGCCTATTTTGTTTTACGAAAATGTGTATTTGCTCCAGCGCTTAAAATTTTAGCTGCTGAAAAGTCTCGAACTGATGGACTCAATAAAAAAATTGACGATACCGTCGCGCAGCAGCAACAGCTTTTAACGCAGCAAAAGACTCGATGGAATTTGATGAAAGAGTCTTTGTACAAAAAGATTCCGAGCTTTTCTTTACCATCTTGCTCTATCGATCAAACATTGCCAGAACCATTAAAAACACAAGATATAAAATTATCAGATCAACAAAAAACAGCAGTTCAAAACATGTTACAGGACGAACTGTCGAATGTTAAACTATGATTTTTTCTGTTGATGAAATTTTTAAATTTTTAAACTTACTGCTGCGAATTGGATTGGTTATTTATTTAGTCAAGCGCTACGCTGTCGGCAGCATTATGAAGTACATTGGACAAGAGAAAACTGCGATAGACTTGTTGCAGCAGCAACGCATACAGTTGCGTCAAGAGTGCGAGCAGGTTGAGCAAACAATGAAGGATGAAGAGAAGATTTTTCAGGCTATGCAGGAAAAATTTGCTGCATGGGATAAGAGTGTTAACGCAGCAGCCTTTCAAGAACAAGCTATGTGTAAAGAGCGTCAAAAAAAAATGAATCTATTGGCAAATCGCAAGCTTGAGAGCATAAAGCGACGTCACTTGATGCAAGAAGAGATTCCCGCACTTATTGAGCAAGCAACCAAAGACTTACAGCAAGCGTTTCAAGAAGATAAAGCACGAGGACAAAAATATATAACTAAAGTGCTTGATGCACTTGGCGAGTAATTGAAATGATATATTCACAATCACTAGTCGCAAAACAATACGCTAAAGCTTATTTGATTGAGTATGGCGACATTTTGACATCAACCGATATTGATAACATGAAACTGGCAATTCGTTTTTTTCGTCGGCATCATAATTTTATGTCCTTGGTAAGTTTGATGACGAAATTACATGAAAAAAAACATGTTATGATTGATGAAATATTTTCTCATTTTTCGCTCCATGATACCTTGAAAAAATTAGTAAAGATTTTACTCAGGCATAAACGCCTTTTGTATTTTGCCCAAGTTTTACAAGATATTTGTTGTTTGTTTGAAATTCGTAGTGGAAGCTTAGAAGTCTCTATACAAACAGCAACTCCATTGACAGAGTCTGAGATAACAAAATTTGAAACATTTTTCGCAAAACTTTCTGGCAAACGGATTATAAGTCATGTAGAAATTGATCCATCTTTAATTGCTGGAATTAGAATGCAATCGGAGATTTTCTTATGGGAATATTCTATTGCAGCACGATTGCGAAAATTACGTCATAAAATGATTACACCATAAATGGTTATACCATACATGGCTACTGAAGGGTGATATGAACACAAAAGATTTAGAATTAATTTCCTTACTGCAACAAGAGTTGCAAGATAAACCACATAAAGAACTAGATGAAGTTGGGGTTGTTGTCCAAGTTGGTGATGGTATTTGTAAAGTTTACGGACTTATGGATGCTATTTACGGCGAGCTTGTAGCTTTTGAGGGTGGTAACAAAGGTATCATTTTAAACATGAGTGATGATTTTGTTTCTATTTTTGTTTTATCTCAAACTATTTCAGTTACTGAAGGTGAAGTAGTAAAGCGCACCGGTGAAGCTTTAAAAATTCCAGTTGGAGACGGCATGCTTGGTCGCGTAATCAACGCACTGGGCGAACCAATTGATGGTCTTGGCAAGATTGCTACATCGTCATATCGATTTGTTGAGCAAGATTGTGCAACAATTATTGAACGAACACCGATTTCACAGTCGCTGCAAACAGGTGTTTTAGCAATTGATGCCTTGGTACCAATTGGAAAAGGGCAACGTGAATTAATCGTAGGAAACCGAAATACCGGTAAAACAGCGCTTGCTATCGACGTTATTTTGAATCAAAAAGGCAAAGATGTTATTTGCATTTATGTTTCAATTGGCCAAAGACAAGGTAATCTAGCGCGCTTAGTAAAAAAATTAGAAGAGCGTGGCGCTCTTGAGTACACCGTTGTTATGAGCGCTGACTCAAGTGAAGCTTCGTTAAATCAATATCTTGCACCATATTCTGGTACTGCTCTTGGTGAATATTTTATGCACAAGGGTAAAGATGTTTTAATTGTGTATGATGATTTAACAAATCATGCTGTGGCATATCGAGAAATGTCTCTTTTGATGCGTCGAGCTCCTGGACGTGAAGCGTATCCTGGTGACGTATTTTATTTACACTCTCGGCTACTTGAACGTTCAGCTTGTCTAAAAGCTGGTGGATCAATCACATCGCTACCAATTATTCAAATTCAAGAAGATGATATCACGGCATACATTCCGACAAACTTAATTTCCATCACTGATGGACAGTTGTTTTTAGATGCTCAGTTGTTTAAACAGGGTATACGACCAGCTATCAGCGTTGAGCTTTCAGTGTCACGTGTGGGTGGCGCAGCTCAGACGTTAGCTGTTAAAAAAATGTCGAAAGCACTTCGTTTAGAACTTGCACAATATAATGAACTTTTGAGCTTTGCTCAGTTTGGAACAGAACTTGATGAAATTTCACAACGACAATTGAATCGTGGAGCTGTAGCTGTTGAAATTTTAAAACAAGAGCAGTTTTTACATTATTCATTCGTCGATGAGGCAATTATTTTATTCATGCTCCGACAAAGCATTTTAGACAGCATTTCTTTAAAAGAAATTTCTTCGTTTATCCAAAAAAGCATAAGTTACGTTGCATCGGTGTATCCAGACTTGTACCAAGAAATTAAAATGTCTCAGGATGTATCTGAAGGCAATTTGGAAAAACTAAAAGTTATCATGGCAGAGTTTGCTCAATTGTTTAGAAATGAGCAATCAGAGTAAATAGATTTAATAGTTGATTAATGTAGACACTATAAAAGGCCTCTGTAAAAATCAGAGGCCTTTATGTTATTTTACCAAGCAATTTCATTAACAAGCGGTAGTAACCTAAAGAAGTGAAAATGTTTAAATTTCGAACATATTTCACAATATGTTTTATTTCTGCTGGCGACATACTAAGTTCAAGAGAGCCAACTTTTTTACCTTTGTTGTAGATCATAAGAACGGGTGCAGTCACTACTCCAAGCTCTTGTGCAAAACTTAAACTTTTATCTATATTTAAAGCAACCACTTTTGCTCGTCCCTGAAGCTCTTTGTGAACGTCTAAAAACAAAGTTTCTAACAACCGAGAAGTATCATTTCCTTTAGAAGTTATCATCAAAATAACAGGAATAGGGCTATCTAAAATCTCTTTTTTAAACGTAGCCTGAACAATTTCAACAAGCGATTTAGGATTATTGTTTTGATACGAGTAAATATTTGATGTTATAAAAATCAAACATACTAAGCCAAAAATGATTGATTTTTTACCTGAAACCATATAATAATTCGTTTTTTTACAATTGTAACTTTATTCAATCACACTATTGCAACGAACTTATTTGTCAAAAATAATAATATTTGGATGTTTCTTGGGTTTTGTACCGTAACTTTTTGTATCGTAACTTATGAGCGATAATTTTCAATTTTTCGTAACAGACCTGGCATGAATAACACGTGATGGTTCCGATTCCTTAAATCTTTCATCATAAATTTGAACTATTTCAAAACCAGCTTCGAGCAACAATTCTTGCCACTGCTTATCTGAGCGCCAAACTAATTCTATAAGTTCGTTTTCCTGTTTTTCAGTAGTCCCATCAATTATCAACTCAAACAAAGAAAAAGTAGTCACTATTTTTTTATGCTCATCAAATATATGTCGTCTTTTTAAACGTATCATTTTGTGCTCGTCGAGGCGAACTGTTGATATGCTGTATTCATCAATTGTTATGTCGGGTACAAAAATATCTATTAATAAATTACCACCAGGAAGCATATGGGCATTGAGGTTTTTAAGTGCTTTAAAAGCAAGATCGCGATCAGATATAAGCTGCAACGAACCGAATGCTATGATAACAGTGTTATATGTGTGTGGTAATGCAAGATTTTCAAGCGACTGCTCATAAAGTTCTGGCTCGAGTCCCAAGCTGGCACAGCGTTGACGACAACGTGCAAGCATTGCATAAGAATGATCAACTCCATCAACAACATATCCGCACTTGATCAAAGGAATTTGTAATCGTCCTGACCCTGACATTGCTTCCAAAACTCTACCAGGATACTGCTGAATAAATGAAATAAAAAAATCTACTTCCTGCTCAGAAGCATACTTTTCAGTTGCATCATAAAACAGACCACAGAGCTGCCCATAAGCATGTATATTATCTTTACTCATGTATAAAATTTCTATTTTGAAAAAAATTAAAATATATCAATATTGTACCATGAATTTTATTCTTAGATTACTATGTTTTCTTATATTAAAAAATGAAATACATATATTCCGTTGCATTAACTTTTAATTAATGAACATATGGTTTTATGTTTAAAAAAAATGATTTAAAAAATATAGAGTTGTTGAAATGTAATGCATAAGTTTAGTATTCTCATCATCATTGATAAAATAAAAAAGGACGTATGATGAAATTGCAAAAAATTGTGTCACTGAATCCTGGTAAAAATTATGAAGTTGTCGGAGAAATACCTGTTTCAACAATCGATGAAATAAACAAGAAAGTTTCTCAAGCTCACGATGCAAAGCAATCTTGGGCTAACCTTGATGTCAAAAAACGCCTCGAATTACTCGAAGATATTTATAACGAATTTGTACAAAGAAAAAATGAAATTGGATCGCTTGCAACCTTAGAAATGGGAATGCCAGCATCAGTGCGCACTATCATAGATATCGATGCTGGTCTGCATTATATGCGTGGTTATCTTGACTTGGCAGAGGATTGGCTTAAACCAGATATAGTTTTTGAAGATGAAGATGAAATTCACCATCTTTTTTTTGAGCCACGTGGAGTCATTGCAGTAAGCTCTCCCTGGAATTATCCTTTTTGTAATTTTATATGGGGCGTTATACCAAATTTAGTTGTAGGAAACACTGTTGTTTTTAAACATTCAGAGGAGTGCCCGCTCACCGGAAAACTTCTTGAAGATATAATGTTATCAAAAAATTTACCTGCAGGTGTTTTCAATGAAATATATGGTGATGGATCTAGTGTTGGCGATTATCTGATGAATAGCGTAATTGATGGTATTCATTTTACGGGAAGCACAGGAGCTGGAAAACATTTATATCAAGTTGCAGCAAAAAACTTCATTCCTGCATTATTAGAACTTGGTGGCTCCGGCCCAGGAATTGTTTTTGACGATGCTAATCTATCAAGCACGATTGAATCAATTTATTGGAATCGTTTTGTGAATAGCGGCCAAACGTGTGATGGACTCAAACGACTTATTGTTCATCATACTCTTTTTGACAAAGTCATTTCGCAATTAAAAGAACTTTTAGCAACTAAAAAAATTGGGGACCCGCAAGATCCATCCGTTGATATTGGTCCACTAGTTGCAGAAAGACAATGTCTGCTCATCGAAGAGCAAGTTGCTGATGCGCGAGATAAAGGCGCAAAAATTATTTGCGGAGGAAAGCGTCCTCATGGTTTATTAGGTGCTTACTTTCAGCCAACAATTCTTACGAATATTACTGCTGATATGCGCGTATGGAAAGAAGAGGTTTTTGGACCAGTCTTACCAATCGTTTCATTTGAGTCTGATGAGCAAGCTATTGCTTTAGCTAACGATACCACATATGGCCTTGGGGCATATGTATATACCAACAATAAGCAGCGAGCATTAGATATCAGCAAACGTATTCAAACAGGAAATATTAGTGTCAATGCTGCAAATTACAATAGAGTGCAAGATCCTTTTGGCGGTTACAAAAATTCAGGCATAGGGCGTGAGAATGGAAAACAAGGATTAAGGGAATTATGCTTTTCTAAGCTCATAGCCTTAAAAAAATAATTGAGAGTTTGAGTTAGTCTTTTAACTCAACGAATGATTTTGAACCAATGCAAACTTAACAACTGAGAAACTCAATAGGCTTTGCGAATTTGAATTACTACTAAATCAAAATTAACCGACGGATTGAAAAAAGAAAATCGATTCTTTAAAATTTGACGTAATAAAAAAATTTTTATCTCTATATTATTTAATAACTAATTTTTAAATATCTAGATACCACAACAAATATCCGTATAAACATTTATTTTTAGAAATTTTAATATTAATTTATGTTATAAAGTTATAAAAGTTTGTTCACAAGGTGGAATGTCAATTCTAATCATGATATTATTAAAAACATATATTTTTGCGATTTATAAAGAAGTAGATTTAACAATAATTATTAGGAGAAATTAAACAATGATTAATTTACCAAAGTGTCCAAAATGTAGTTCAGAGTATACTTATGAAAATAATGGAATTTTGATTTGTCCAGAATGTGCTCATGAGTGGAACGAAGAAGTAGAAAGTGAAAATGCTGAAGATAAAAAGATTGTCAAAGATGCGAATGGAAATATCTTGAATGATGGTGACTCTGTAGTACTCATCAAAGACCTTAAACTAAAAGGGAGTTCATCGACCATAAAATCTGGTACAAAAGTAAAAAACATACGGTTGGTTGATGAAGATCATAATATTGATTGCAAAGTTGATGGATTTGGGAAGGTTGGTTTGAAATCTGAGTTTGTCAAAAAGATATAGTAAAGTATCTGTAAAGTAATTTGTGTAAATGGTTTGGGTCATGATTATTTAGTCATCTCTAACCTTTTAAGCTGGCGGTGATCGCGAGATTTAAAGTTATTGTATGCAAAAGCTTCTTTAGGCAGTTTTCGTTTTTTATTATCAATATTTCTTTTGCTTTTCATGCCTATTTAGCGGCGCAGCCAGACGAAGTTTCGAAGGAACGAAGACTGGTGTCTGCTGGTTGACTCATTCAGGAACCATGAGATTGAGTTTATAGTAAGTTTGGTCTGTAAAAAGTTTGTATTGCATTAAGCATCCAGTTCTGATTGTTATTTACTTTGATCTAATCGTGCTTGAATGCCAGCCATCAAACTTTCTAGTCGAGCATATCGCTCTCTAATTTTATCTTTTTGTCCATGTCTACTCATATCATCCAAAAGTTGTACTGCTTTATATGTAGCCGCAAAAGAAGATAGATAAAAAATAAATCCCTTACTGATACAATTGTTGTATGCAATGATACTCCAGCACATAAGCCAGCAGATATGGCGTGCAGGATCAGGAGTTGAAGGTAATCCTTCGTAATATTTTTCACTTTCCTCTAACAATATTTTTAGATCTTTTATTTTGTTCTGATCATCATCGTCGCGTTGACAAATTTCTTCATAGGTACGCAATAAATATTGATACATATTTTCTTGCTTTGCATGCATTTTAGAAAAGCTAACAAGACATATTGTGGTTAACCATAATGATTGTATTATTTTCATTGGCAATATCCTTTTTCCCCAAAAGCTCAATATTGAAATCATTACCCGTTTGCAGTATGATACAAATCACTTCTATAACTTTGCAACAATCACAGGTGATATGATGTCTATAGTCTGTCAACAATGTTTTAATGTTATGACAAAGTCAGAGCTCTCGGGATATCTACTTGGTGAAATGTATACTGTTTTTAAAACTGTAATTTTACCTTACTTTCTTGAAAAAAACATCAAAAGAGGTTTTAAACAAAACATCGAAAATTTACTTGTGGGAATTCTCAATGATCAAAGAGTTGCATGTCACGTTTGTCACAAATATATAGGATGGTCTAGCAAAAATTTAAATGAGATTGATGACATCCGAAACTATAAATTTATTTCAAAAATAAAAAGTCTACCCTTTGTGCAGCAAGTCTTGCTTTTTGGCTCTCGAGCTCGAGGAACAAATAAATTTCGATCTGACATTGATCTTGCTATCGTTTGTCCTACTGCAACCAGCGATCAGTGGCAGGAAGTACTTGATATAGTTGATGATGCTGATACCTTACTTTTAATTGATTGTGTACGGCTTGATCAAGTTCAAGACCTTGATTTTAAAAATAGCATTTTAAAGGATGGAGTAAGACTATGACACCAGAAACTTCAAAAGTTTTTGAGCAATTAGAAAAAGCATTGACTCAACTCGAAAAAGCAATTCAAGCACCCGTCGGCAGCAACCGACTAGAAATAGATGGAACCATTCAACGATTTGAGTTCACCATCGAACTTTTTTGGAAAGCATTGAAAAAAAAGCTTGCTGATGATCATGGTATTGAAGTGTTTGGTCCCAAGCCTGTCATGCAGCAATCATATGCCACGAAACTCATCAGTGATGAAAAAATATGGCTAAAAATGCTTGAAGATCGCAATCTCACTTCTCATACCTATAAACAGGATTTAGCCGACCAGATATACAAAAACATTAAAACCTATTCGCCTTTTTTAAGAAAAGAACTTAATAAGTTACAATCAACATAGCAACATTTGAATGTAATTATGTCCAAAGAGCTCCAAAATATTTTGCAAACAAATCCAAATCGTTTTGATTTTTTTGACGATGTTTTTCTGCCTCTGGCCGTAATTTATCAAAAGCTGGACGTGTGATTTCTGATCTACGATTAAATGCCAACGATGGCAAAGCACCTGGTCCAACCAATTGTGCAAATCGCAACTTATCTTCTTGTTCTAATTTTTTGAGCTCTTTTTTATGAGGGGCAAGTAATCTATCACATTCTTTATGATACTCTGAAACAGTTGGACCATCCCAATCACCGTCTTTTGCAATCCACTCAAAGTAGTAAACCATTGCATCCAGACATTTTATCCAATCTTCATACCGATCGCAATTATCTGGGCCTTCAGGCTTGGTTGGATCTTGAGAAAAATCCATAGGGAAACCAGCATTATTTTTGTCATGAAATTTGCGATATTTTTTAAGAATTGGATAAATAACTCTTGCAAGAGTTACGTCTGCACTCCAGAGATCACGTTCTTCTACGGATACTTTTACGGTATCTTTAGATTTTTTATTGTACGAGATATTTACTTTCATAACAGTCACTCCATGTAACTTGTGCGTTGGCACAAGCCTGATACAAAACTACCAAAATCTTTTTTTCGCGAATGCCCGACCAGATCCAGACTTCAAATATTCTTCATATTTATAAGCGATTTCTCTATCTTCAAAAATTGAATAAGTAACCAACTTCCATGGTTTATATTTTTCAGTATGTGGTATTGTACTACAATTATGATTCGATAGTCGCTTATTAAAATCTTGCGTACAACCAATATATATTTGATCAGGGAATTTTATAGATTGAATAATATAAACGTAAAACATTTTTTAATGACTTTTTATTTTCATAGTCCAGCCTACGTGTCTCTTGGTCTTCGCGTAAACGCTACGCCCAAATCGCTTACTTCGGCGGACAGCTTTCGCATTGTATTTCAAGTTTATTTCTTCGATTAATATCTTCTTCATTCAGTGATGGCGTGCCAGCTGAAGCTTTAGCGAAAGCTGGTGTTCGTTTTCAAACACATTCAGAGAATCAAATATACCAATAGAATTCTCGCTTCAGTCGATTCAGACGATATTTAGAACGTTTAATTTGAAAATGTGAAAAATATTTAAACATGAGTAAAAAGTAACTTCGTGCTAACAAAAAAGCCTCTGAAATTCAGGGGCTTTTTTGTAAATGTTTCTTAACTATTTCGTAATGCATCTATTACTTTAAGTTGAAAGAGTCTGAAAGCTTTTTGTGCCACATTAAGCATTCAATAGCTGTTATAAAAATAGATTTAAAACAATAGATAAAGCGTTATACTGTTTCAATCATTTTTACCTTTACCTCAAGGGTTATTTTCATGAAGCTTAAATTTTTTCTTACAAGTCTTATGATTTTACATTCTATCGCACCAATACAGTGTGATTTTTCTACTGCCTTTATAGATGATCTTGCCTACAGAGATGAACGATTATGTGAAGATCGACGTTTCTTAATTAAGGTTGTCGCTGCTGGATGCGCTATGGCTGCGATGAGTGCGTTGATTTACTACTGTTATAGTAGTCCAAATAATGATCAAAAAAATGAAGGGCAAGGCGCTGTCAAAGCATCCACTGTTACTAACGACGCAAAGAATTTATATGATGCTATTGAATGCAATGATACAGAAAAAATAAAAAAGCTTCTTACTCAAGGTATATCAGTAAATGCAAAAGATAAAAATGGACGCACAGCTTTATTTGATGCCATCATCAAAGGTCATACTGAAATTGTAAAAATATTATTAGAACATGGTGCAGATATAAATATTTCAGATACGGATGAATTAACAGCACTGTCCATAGCTATTGTTGAAAAACATACACAAATAGTTTTAATGTTAATAGCACATGGTAGTAATATCACAAAAATAGGTCGCTTTGGTTTAACGCCTTTACTACTTGCTTGTTTGGTGACTGATAATACTGAAATAATAAAAGCACTTATTTTGCAAGGGGCGGACATAGAAGCTAAAGACGAGACAGGTAAAACAGCTTTAATTTTAGCAGCAAAAACAGGACATATTCAAATAGCAAAAACCTTAGTTTTACAAGGAGCTCAGGTTAATGCCGCTGATAATGAAGGAAGTACCGCACTACATTACGCTTCCCATAATGGATATAATGAACTTGTTAAGTTTCTTCTACTTCATAATGCCAATATTAATCAACAAATGAATGATGGCTTATCATCATTGCATTTCGCCGTCAGGCAAGGTTATATCGAAACCGTAAATATATTACTTTCCAATGCAGCTTTGGTAAATTTAACAGATATTTCTGGGCATCCTCCATTAACATATGCTGCTATTAAAGGTTTTTTTAAAATAGTAGAAAATTTAATGTTACATGGTGCTAATGTTCATTTACAAGACAACTCAGGATTGACTGTATTAAATCATGCTGCTTATTATGACAATATAAAGATCATAGAATTGCTTATTAAATATTATGCTGATATCAACGGTTTAATAACAAAACATTATAATAATGCGCCTCCACTCCTTAAAATTTCTATTATCAAAGGATATACACCAATAGTGAAAATATTGCTTGAACATGGTGCTTCATCAAATGAAATTTATGATCTTAATATGACAGCCTTACATGTTGCAGTCATTATGCAACATATCGAAATCGTAAAAATATTATTAAAACATGGTGCCAACATAAATGCTCAAGATGATAGTAACAAAACTCCTTTGCATTATGCTGCCGGGACAGGCAATATTGAAATAATACAACTTCTTTTATTAAATGGCGCTAATGCTCATTTACAAGACAAAGAAAATAGAATAGCTCAATTTTATGCTAATCAACAAGGTCACGAACAGGTAGTTATTTTATTATCAAATATCTAAGGTTCTTATGAATACAAAAGTAAATGGTTTGCTTAAAGTTGTTTGGTTATTTATTTTCTCTATAACTCATCCGATAACCATAGCTTTATTTATTTTTTATTTAGGGAAGGACTTAGATATTACCTTTTCAAGCAGTACCAATGTAACATTAATATATGGAAAAATTTATTGTTCCTATGCTGTAATATTTAATATTGGATGGTATGCATTATTGTATTTCATTTCTTTAATAACAAAAAATAACTTTTCCCATTTGTTGAATTATAATACAGGTATTAAGTCTTATCCAATTCATACAACGTTACTTACAATTAACAGTTTATTATTAATAAATCCCATGTTGTGGATGATGTTTCCCAACTTAATACTGGAAAATATAGATTTCGCATTCTTTATTTTTTTTATATTATTATTGTCTTATGTTATACACATAAACGCTTTACATATATTTTTCGCAATTTATGGATATATCACATTAAAAACATTTGTTTATCCTGGTATGGAAGGAAATGTTTTTGGGTTTGTGTTTGGATTACCGTTATTGTTCTTTTTAATTGAATCTTTTATTCTTTTTGTAAAGCAATCATGGATGATTATTACTAACCAATTTTCCATTAAAACTAAATAATTGCTTTTTAAAAAACTGTTGTTATGATCTACAGCATCTTTCAAAAGAAAATGTCAAAGCCCTAAGGAGTAATCATGAAACAACTAAATATTTCTGTGAAGCTTTGTGCTCACAAATATGGAATTCGTTTAACAACGAGTTTATCTGTTTCTGATTACACAGAAATCACTCTCTAATTTCCCCCGTTCAGTTTTAATTTTTATTTAAGTGTTGATCAACTACTGCCTATGGTAATAGTTGCATGAAAAGGATATTTCATGGTCCGTGGACGTAAAGTTACTTCTGTCGCACGTCGACAGGTAGTAACTTATAAACCAGGTTCTGTTTGCTTCGTATTGTCCCCACAAGACTGTATGAGCTTGGTACAATTTTATTCATTATTGATGAAAATCGAAAGACGCATGAAAGATTCATTGCAATCGTCTCTAGAAAAAGAAAATAATATTAGTCCAAGAAAAACAAAAGGCTCGCAACTATGCGGGCCTTCTTTGTTTCTAAGGGTGTTTGCTTGGGGCTGTGGGTGGGTGTTGGTTCAATTATTTTTGAATTTTACAAAAACATACTAATGAATCCACTAATAGAGACTAATATAAGGATGATCCAATTATTCCATTTTTCTACTGGATTTTCACCTGCCCATGATTGAATTTTCCATCCTGGATTGCCAGCAATAGCAATTACACCAAATATTATGCTTAACAATCTAAAGAATTCATGCTTATAACTAATATTAGTAACCATAAAAAATAATCGAATTATATCAATTAAGCCAAAAACAATTAAAAATATAATTAAATTCCAGCAATAGTTTTTACATAATTTTTTTACTTGTTCATCCTTAGAAGTTTCAATAATATGTGTTAAGTTTTTAGGAATAAATTTGTACATTCAATTTACCTTTTATATTTTTCTTAAATCATTTATAACTATATTCACAATACCTTTATAACAATCTTTACCCCTCCCCACCATGATTGACACTATCATCCTGCTGATACCACCCCCACAATTTAAGATTGTTAAACCCAGTGAGTTTACTCCAAGTGCTGATTTAATCTATCACAACAGAGCTATTAAAGCTGTTTTAAACCCAACAACAAAAGAACTTAAGTCTGGTATATACAAACCTCGGTTAACGTTATCCAGACGGAAAAACCTTCAGGGTATTTCTGAAATTATGCTCACTATTGAATTTTCAATTCCGAAATTAATGTTTGGTAATAATATCGAAGAACTACAACAAAAAGATTTTGGCGATGTGATTACTAAACTCAATACTGTTTTGTTTGATATGGGTGTAGAAATATATGCACAAGATTTGCAGAATGCAGCAGTGCTTGCAATTCACTTCTCAAAAAACATTGTACTGACTGATGGTTCAACGCCATTTCATTTCATTCAAAAGATTAAAGAAACTGCCATGTCAGGCCGCCTGGACAATAATCAAACTGATTACCGCAATGCTGGTCATTGTTTTAAGTACCATTGTAATAGTTATGAAATGGTTTTTTATGACAAAATTTATGATTTAGAAAAATCTAAAATTAGTAGAAAGCGAGCAATCGATCCTGATAATTTTTTCGATATGAAAACACTCAGCAAAGTGCGAACTGCTCGTAAAAAATTTGAATTACTTCGTATGGAAATACGACTGAACAAGCGCAACAAAATACAATCACTTTTTTCAAAACTAAACATAAAAAATGACTTAACGTTTAGCAAACTTTTTCGATCTTCTATTGCTCGAAAAGTATTGCTGCACTATGTATCAGTGCTTGAGTGTAAACGTTCATCCTTTATTGATTTCAAGCCCCAAAACGATAGATCTATGTTGACCATGTTGGCGCTACATAATCCAACACTTAAACCGAAACAAATAGTACAATTTTTTGGTCTCAAGAAAGCATTAGAGACGATAACGCTTGATGAATTGAAAAAGATTATTGTAAAAAATGATATATACAGTTGGAGTCGTTTGATCAAAGAATTGGAGACAATTGAAATGCCAACCACTCAAAAGCCATTTGCAATTATACGAAACCAAATAGAACGCTATAAGCCAGTGCGTTTGAATAAAAAATCATAGCGTTTGTACTTAGGTCATAGTACAATATTTCTATTGTGTTATTAAAAAAAATGGTGAGTAATGATTCGAAAAGATCAAGAATATATAATCTATATTGGTCCAGAATTTACAGTTGAATGGTATTTTAATGATCAAGGGAAAAGCTCAGCTCTAAAATATTATGATCAATTAACATTAGCGCGACGAAAACAATTTATGAAGTTAGTAAAATTGATGGCTAACCAGGGAGAAATTCAAAATACTGAAAAATTTAACAATGAACATGATGGAATATATGCTTTTAAGCCAAAACCAGATCGTTTTTTTTGTTTCTTCTTTACTGGTTCAAAAATAATCATTACTAATGCGTATGAAAAAAAATCTGATAAAATGTCTCTGCCCGATAAGGCTAAAGCACAAAGATGTTATAGCGATTATGAATATCGTGTAAAAAAAGGATCTTACTATGAATAAAAAAATAACAAAAAAAGCTCAATCTGAGCAAATAGATACTACTCCAAAAACAACCAGTGAACGTCTCTATGAATCTATGACCCCAAAACAACGTCAAAAATATGACGAAGAATATCAAGAACTATTACTGTCTGAGCTTTTAATAGCTATCACCAATCAAAAAGAATTATCAGTTCGTAAGCTTGCAAAAGAAGCTGGTGTATCACCAGCAGTAATTCAATCTATGCGCTCAGGTGACAGCAAAGATTATAGTTTAAAAATATTCTTTAAGGTTTTAAAGGGACTTGGTTGTAAAAAATTTACCGTTACAACAGAGCACGGTAAAAACCTTCATATTTCTTTACCAAGCACTATTAGAAAAAATTAATACCAATAACTAACATCTCGAGATATCTTCATGAAAGCAATTTTGATCGCACGCGTGAGCACCGAAGAACAGAAAGAAGCTGGAAATTCTTTGCCAGCGCAAGTTGCACGCTTAGAGCGTTACTGTCAAAGTAAAAACTTTACGATTCTTAAAATATGTAGTTTTGATGAAAGTGCCTACGGTACTCAGCGGGATGAGTTTGATCGTATTATCGATTTTATCTTAGCTCAAGATGAAAAGATTGCCGTATGTTGCGATAAGGTTGATCGATTATCACGTAATATTTTTGATAAACGAATTTCAACGCTTTATGAGCGGGCGCTTAGTGATGAGATCGAACTTCATTTTGCTTCTGAAGGTCAAGTAATTACCAGTCGTATTTCTGCTGTTGAAAAGTTTCAGTTCGGGATTAGCTTGGGACTGGCCAAATATTATTCAGATGCTATTTCAGATAACGTCAAACGAGCACGAGAACAGATTTTGCGCAAAGGTGAGTGGCCAGGCAAAGCTCCGTATGGTTATAAAAATATTCGAGTAGAAGGCCGCAGTAATATTATTGTTTTGGATTATGAGGCTGCAATTGCTCGTATTACTTTTGAGCTATACGCAACGGGTGCTTATTCGATGGATCTTTTACGATTAAAGCTTATAAAAGATTACAATATTTCGTGGCCAAAAAGTTTCATTGATTACATGCTCAAAAATCCATTCTATCATGGGATCATGGTGTGCAAAGATGTTGAGTATCCTCATAAATATCCAGCGCTTATTTCAAAGGAGTTATTTGATAAAGTGCAAGACGTAAAAGAATCATTTAAAAAGAAAAAATTTAAATATGCAGGTAAGCCCTATATTTACCGTGGGTTGCTTCGATGTGGCGATTGCAGTCTTACTATTACACCAGAAAAACATAAGGGCTTGGTCTATTATCACTGTACTCAGTTTAATGGTAAGCATGATGCTCCATGGATTCGTGAAGAAGATCTAACGCAGCAATTTCAAGACTTCTTTAAAAAACTACAACTACCAGAAGAAATACATGATCAACTCACCACTATGCTTAATGATGTAGAATCACAAAAGAAAAACTTCTATGAGCAGCACAGTAAAGTTCTTTTCAAAGAACACAAAACTTTAAGCACGATGATGGATAATTTATACCTTGATAAACTCAAGGGGAGAATTACTGAAAGCGACTATGACAAATTCTATCAAGAGTTTAGAACTCAACTAGACTCGGTCAATAGCAAAATAGCCCAACTTCAAAATGCTGATGATAATTACTATATCATCGTCCAGCACGTGCTTATGCTCACAAATAAAGCTCATGATCTTTTTGTTGGTTCTGAAGTTGATGAAAAGCGCCAGCTTTTAAAGTTCCTACTTCAGAACTTACGCCTAAGTGGCAAAAACATCGTCTACGACGTACTTAAACCGTTTAATTTGATAGTAGAAATGGGTGATCGTTTGAAGTGGTGTGCCCGATTGGATTCGAACCAATGACCTACGGATTAGAAATCCGTTGCTCTATCCAGCTGAGCTACGGGCACGTATATTTTGAAAGATTCAGAAAAGAATCTGTAAAGCAGTATATCAAGAGAAAAATCTTAATACAACAACCTTACTTAACAAAAGACTGTTATTGTTACACATTGGGCCTGAATCTATAAAACTTTTGACCTAAAAAGCAACACCCCAAGATCCCCAGATCATAACTGCATTATAGCCATATAGTCTTGGTTTTGCATCAGATCCATACGAAACGTTGAGCAGTAATCGATGAGCAACATGCTTTGTTAAAAATGTATATTTATATACGAGATAGACGTTATTTCGTATGTAATTGAATCTTTCAATGTTTGCAATATGAGGAGTTGCGGTAATGCCAAAGCCCCATCGTCCGCTATAGCCACCCTCTAAACCATGTTTAAGTGAAGTATTTGTTTGTAAAGCAATTAAAATATCTGCAATGCTTCCTATCGTGAAATTATAGCAATTGCCAAGGGAGTCAAAAGCGGTTCGTGGGATAAAATAGTTGTAACGAGTACCCCATAAAAAATCGAAAGGTTTTTTGCATTTGTATAAACCATCAAATTGTACACCTACGCCAACTTGTCCAGCTCCAAAGCCAACTCGCTGTAAAGTCTTAACAGAGTGAGTAGGAATACCGAGCAAAGCAGAAAGAGTAACTTTGGATTTTTCATTGATCGTTATATTCCGTCCAGCTGTAATTAAAATGTCGTCAACTTCTGTGACGTCAACTTTGGAAATATTGTTAACTGTTTGGTTAACATGAGCCATGGCAAAATCTGTTCTGACATAAAAATGTTTGGCGATGTCGCGATTGTAGGTGATCAAGCCACCAGCATAATTTTCGGCAATATCAAAACCATGTGTTTTTTGAAATAAATTAAATATAAGTGGAGAGAGGCTATTTGGTCTTTTAATTGTTTGCTTTGCAATTGGTTGACGAGTGATTTGAGCGATGCGAAAGTTGTACACAATTGATAGAGCGCAAGCAGGCATATGGCTCGATAGTTCTAAGAGTAAAGTAAGCACTAAAGTATTTTTTTTCATTTAATTTCACTCAAAATAATATTATTTTTAATTATTTTTTAAGGTAACTATTTTTTAGACAAAGATACATTTTTTATGTGCTATGAATAAAGATTGTTTTTTAGGATAAAAACTACTCATACATTTTGAAAATTGCTACAGATCTCTGGTTATGGTAGCTTTCAATAAAATTCTTGAAAGGATATGTGTGATTAAAACGATGTTAATTTTTTTATCTGTGCTGTTTAATTTTTCGTTGGTTTTTTGCACAGAGGATCAAACTGTTGGACAGTTAAAAATTGGTAATTTAGCTTTACCTACATCGCAGCAACCAGGACCATTGCTAGGGTTTGGTCAAAACATTGTTGATAAAGGTGATTTTCAAGTTTTTGCATACGCCGATTACATGAACGGTTGCTGTAAAAGCTTTACCGAAGTTTGGCCAACCATTTTGTATGGGATTAAAGATAATCTATCGCTTTTTATTCAGCAGCCAATTGCAGCTAAGTTTCAACAAAACAACCAAGTTTCAAAAGGCTTAGAGGATTTACTGGTACAAATTGAATATGCTTTTTATGAAAAAGATAAAGAGACCTTAACTAATCAACTTACCTTTGTAGTCAACATGACTTTTCCTACAGGCTCCGGCATTAAACAACCTCCAACGGGCTTTGGAGCACCTAGTTATTTTTTAGGATTAACGGCAAGTAGTATGGGCAACAATTGGTATCCTTTTGCGTCAGCTGGTGCCATTTTAACCACATCCAGCAATGGTACTAAATTTGGTAATCAGTTTTTATACGAGTGTGGAATTTGCAAAAATATAAGCTACAAATCTAATGAGTGGATTTTTAGTTGGATGCTGGAAATGCATGGTTTGTATAAGCAACGAAATACCATAGCGGGCTCTGTTGATCAAAATTCTGGTAACAATGAAATATTACTAGGGCCATCGTTATGGTTTTCAACGCAGCGTTTTATTATGCAGGGTGGTATTTCGTGGGCTGTGTATCAAAAATTATTTGGCAATCAAATCAATACAGATAATTATTATATTGCTGTAGATATTGGATGGAAGTTTTAGGTATATACAACGTCTTTTTATGATTGTTTTTTCTTTTTGAACTCATGTACAGTATATTTGCTTAAGAAATATATTGATGAAAATGGAGTTTTATGAAAGATAGCCTACAAAGTTCATGGTGGAGTATTCCCAAAGAAAAAATCGTCGAGAGTTTACGTGTTGACCTTAAACAAGGTTTGTCTGATGCACAAGTTATTGACCATAGAAAGCAGTATGGATCTAACAATCTTTTAGAAACAAAGCCTCGGTCAATTATCGATATTATCTTAGAAAGTGTGCAAGAGCCAATGATGCTTTTATTGCTTGCTATAGCAGTTTTGTCATTTATCTTCGGTAAGATTGGCGGTGCAATTGCTATGATTCTGGAAGTGGTGATGTATGCCACGCTTGAATTAATCAATAAATTCAGAACTGATCGCATTATGTTTGAATTAAAAAATATGGCACATCCAACGGCAAAAGTTATTCGAAATGGGAAAGAAGTCGAAATAAAAACAAATGAAATTGTTGTTGGCGATATTTTAATTTTATCCCAAGGAGTTTTTGTAGCTGCAGATGCACGACTGCTCCTCACGCACGGGCTCAGCGTTAACCAGTCGTCTTTGACGGGTGAATCTTTACCTGTGGAAAAAGATGCAAATATTGCTGTAGATCAGCATGTAACTATTGCAGAGCGTAAAAATTCTATATTTTCTGGCACTATGATTTTAAATGGTGAAGGAACAGCAATCGTCATGGCTGTTGGGCAACAAAGTGAATTTGGCAAAATTGCGCAGCATGTTCAAGGATATCAAGATGAAAGAACAGTCGTTCAAATTGCAATGGACCAGTTAGCAAAAGCGTTAGCTATTTTTGCCGTAGTTGTTAGCATCATTATCCCGGCAATTGGCTTTTTTAGAGGACTTGAACTGCAAGAAATGGTGTTGACGTGGTTAGCTTTAACATTTTTAATGATTCCTTGTCAGCCGCCTATCATTATAACTATGGCTTTATCACTTGCAGCATTTATGCTTGCCAAAAAACAAGTGGTTGCAAAAAGACTGTTTGGTATTGAAGGAATTGGTCAAGTCTCAGCGGTTGTCAGTGATAAGACTGGAACCATTACTGAGAGTAAAATGTCTTTAGATCTTTTTTTAACCTCATCAGGGCCTACGAAAGTATTGCCTGAAGATCTTAAAGAAAAAATAATATTAGCGCTGCCAGATTACTGTAACCACGTTACGGATAAAACGGTTGCGCTCGCGGTAGGAAATGATAAAAAAAATAATCACCCTGTGAAATTTTCTGGCTTTTCAGAGCTACAACCATGGCGTGATTTGGTATATAAAGATGGCGACTTATTTATGCATCTTATTACCGGCAACCCTGAAACAATAGTAAATCAATCGACACTGTCGGTTGATTTAAAAAATTCATTGATAGAGCAAGTTAGACAGCAAGCTAGTCTAGGATCTAAGCTGACAACGTATGCAGTTGTTTACAGCGATAAAGATACATTGGATACTTTGCAAAATCTTACTTTTTTAGCAGTAGCTGTGATGAAAGATCCTGTACGGCCTGGAGTTAAAGATGCGATTACAGCGTTAACACAGGCTGGCATTAAAACATTTATTGTGACAGGTGATCATACGTTAACGGCGCAAACAATAGCGCTAGAAGTTGGCATTCCGGGTAAAGTGATTACAGGCGAGCAGTTTGCAAGCATGGATGACAAAGAGCTTGCCTTTCAATTGGGTCAATCAAATATTTTTGCTCGTATGGAACCAATGCAGAAATTTCGTTTAGTACAAATGTTAAAGCAACAACAAGAAGTGGTTGCCGTTATTGGAGATGGTGTCAATGATGCTCCTGCACTCAAGGCTGCAGATGTTGGAATTGCAATGGGCCAGATAGGTACTGATTTGGCAAAAGAAGTGTCAGATCTTATTTTAACTGATGATAATTACGTTCATATTCCAGATGCGATAGCGATAGGTAGAACAGCCTTAGATAATTTTAAAAAAGGTCTTACGTTTTATTTATCAGCTAAATTTATATTGCTCATAATGTTTATAGTGCCGCTATTTTTAGGTATACCGTTTCCCTTTGTTCCTATGCAAATAATTTTAATTGAGTTGTTAATGGATTTAGCATCATCAACAATTTTTGTAGTTGAAGATATTGAGCCTGAAGTGATGCAGCAGCCTTCACAAAAAATAACAGAATTTTTAGGTAAACCGTTGTTGCTTAAAATCTTTAAAAGCGGAATTGCCTTAGCAGTTGGAATTGTGTTTTTATATGTAAGTGCGTATTACCGATATGACGTGAATACAGCACAAACTGTAGCTTTAGTAGCATGGCTTTTGGGTCATATTTTATTAGCATTAAATCTAAAACAAGAACATCAGCCACTGACTAAACAAGGTTTTTTTGCAAACTACTTTGGAGTGTTTTGGATGTTTGTGATGGTGGGAATATCATGGCTGGTTACATCAGTTTCGTTTTTGTATCCGTATTTAAAAACAACCGCTTTACCCCTTACTTTATGGCTGCAAATAATTGGCATTGTGTTCGTAACAACATGCTGGATTGAAGTTGTAAAGCTGATCAAAATAAAAAAGATAGCTTAATTGAACGTTTGAACAGTGTTAAGACTTAGAGCTTATAATTCTTCAGAGGGTCAGCTAGAAAAGTTTTAACTGAACATCGTTTAAAGGATTTGTCCGTTTAACTGGTTCTGTTTCTAAAGGTTCTGGCTTAGGTATTAAAAGCTTTGGAAGCGCTATCCATGTTTCTCGCTCTTGGTTAATAATCGTTTTCATGTATATGGTGTCATACACTTTGACTTCTTTTGCATCAGGATACTGTTCCATAATTCTTTTTAATTTTTCTGGAACCTGGTTTGGTGAAGTGGTTGAATTTGTAAATACCAAGGTAACATGTTGTTGAGCTGATAATTTTTTTGAAGATGAAGAATCGCTTGAAAAAGAAACTGTTGATTGTAGTGAAACACAAAGAAATATGAACAATATTAATTTTGCTTGCATGTTAGTTTTTCGAATTAATTTAAAGATGCGTTTTAATTCACATTGTATTCAAAGCTATAATTACTTTTGGTTAAAGTTGCAAACTTTCATGATTTAATTTCTTTTTGTTAAATTTTACTCACGATCTCTTCTTGTGGCTCTTGATTTTGTAAAAACAGCAGTTGTTGAGCGATTTAAACTTTCTGGAAAATTTTGCCCAGATGTTTGCAATTATGATAAAATACATGAATTTGAGAAACAATCAGTCATAGCTCTATAAATTATTGATTACTTTACTTCTGAAAAAATATGAAAGATTTATATGTTTAAAAAATTAATGTTAATTCTTGGTCTTGCTTTTGTTGGAACAGAAAATGTTCAGGCCCAAAACAATATTCAGGAGCGAAATAATGAAAATACTGTTATTGCTGCAATGGCTGTAACTGTTGTTGCTGTTGGAACCGGTGTGTATTGGGCTAAGCGTGAATCTAACGATGTGAAAATAGCTCGAGTAGAGGCTTTAAGCAGAGACCGTGCAAAAGAAATACATACATTGTTATCAGAAATTGCAACGCTTCAAGATGTACAAGTTTTTATGCTTCGAGTGCCGGAATTTGAAAGAGAAGTAAATCGTTTCGATAATCGTGTGCAAAGTTCATATTTAGAGATACGTAATCGATATGATTCTTATGTAACTCCATGGAACAACACGCTAAGCATGCAGCACGCATACCAAACTATCTGTGATCTTCGTTCGCAGTGGGCTGCCGATGTAAGATTGGTGCATGACAAAATGTATGATATGGCAGAGCGTATGACAGCTTTGCAAGTTATTGCTTACTTTACTCCAGTGATGGCTTCATGGAATTTTTCTACTGAAGAAAAAGATATTACAAAGTTAGCTAGAAAAATCTGCCAGGGTAACTCACTTTATCCAATGCATGATAGCATTCAAAAATTACAAAATGCGTTAACGGTTTTATATAAAACTCGTCAACATGTTTCATGTGACCCAATGTTGATCGATAAAATGGAACAACTGAGTGTAGAGTTACTCAGCTCTGTAGCATACATTGATGAAACAAGAATTCGCAAAGAAGAAAAAAGGGCTCAAGAAGAATTAGAAGTTAAACAACGTCTGGCTTTAGCAGAAGAAAAGAAAGCTTATGCTGAGGAGCAACAAGCAAGAAGCCAAAAAGGTCGAAATAGAATAGCTCGAGAGCGTAACCGCATAGAACGTAAAAAAAATGGCCAAGAAAGTTTTTGGTCTGATTTGTGTGATGCTATTGACGGTTGGAATGAGTAAAAAATATTAAGTAATTTATTGAAAAAGGAACGGTGCTAAACTGTTCCTTTTTCAATAATGAGCGTTCTTGCCTACCTTTAAAATTTAAAGTAGCATGCCCTATGCGTTATAAAATTATTAAATATAAAAAAGGATAGTTATGAAGCAAACGTCAAAAATACTGTTTCTTGCTGTGATGTTATCTGTAAGCATGGTGCATGCTGCTTCTGGTCCAGTGCTTCCCACATCAAGTGAAATCTTAGAAGATAATTTAGAGAATGACTGCGATCCGATTATTCTTGTTAGAGTTAAAAATAACTCTAACGCTACAACTGAAACATCTAGTAAGTCTGGCTCTGCGTCATCAAATTCATCAGATCAAACTATTAAAAATGAAAAAACCATGGGATGGCTGGCTTGGCTTTTTGATGGTTGGCGTATTGAAATCAGTATGTAATTAAGCTGTAAAATGAGTATGAAACAGATTTGTAATTTATAGTCAGGCAAGGGGTCAGTAGCCCTATGTTGTAGGCATTACTTACATATAAAGTAGGCAATGTGATACGATACATTAACTATTTAGTGAAGAATTGTTAATCCTTAGGGGGGAATATGACAAATAAATCACGGACAAATAAGTCACAAATTCTGTTACTTTTTTCATTGTTAACAACATTGACCATACATTCAGCTGCAAAACAAATTGACCAACAGCGCCAGAGAAGGGTTATTGAAATACAAATTGATAATCAGTCGAATGCAGGATCAACAACAAATACCGATTCTTTTTCTGCTGCATCAAACACATCTAAGCAGTATATCGTGCAGCATAAACATGATTTTGGTCTTGTTTCAAGCTTGAACGCTTTGCTTTCAAAGACGCAATCGTTTCAACCTTCCATTTCCATCAGCAAATTTAAATTAATTGCGATGGGTTTGCTGTCAAGCTACGCCCTTGCTGCTTATAAATTGCACTTGGTGCATCAGCTGATTGAGTCTCCTGATGTATGGTGTAACTGGAAAGAGGTTGTTGCGTTGTCTCATTTGGTGGCCAGCCCATACGAAGATACGATCAAGCAACTCCACATCGATATTGCAAAAAAATATTTTTCATTATCGCTTACCGAGCAGTCGCTTAAAGAGCAATCGCTCAAAGAATCTAATCAAAGTGCTCACGGCTTATTTTTACAAGAAATTAAGGAAGAAATTAACCTTTTGAAAAATTATCTTTGGTGGAGTTCTGCGATAAAAACGTTGCATTGTTCAGGATGTTTTTACATCGTTGATGCTTGTGTGATTCAGGAAAAGCTCGCAAGGCTCAATTTCATGGTCGATATTTTTATTAAATGGCAGGTAGCTCGTTACGAAGTAAATGAGTGAAGCGAACTACGTAGTAAGGTAGAGCATGCAGGGTAAGTCGTAATTAATATGGAAACATTAATGTTGCTCATAAAGTGTTGACAATCTTTGGGGAAAGTTTTTATATCAGACGATGATTATTTTTTTATTTTCCAAAAAAGGAATTCATGATGCAACATTCAAAGTTAAAAAATACGTTATTGATAATGTTGCTTGGTTTTAGTCTTGGAGCAAACGCCCAAGATCAAGGCAGTGACGAAACCGACCAATCAGCAGGAGACCAGTTTTCTGGCGATGACTTAAATATCAAGGGACATAATTGCTGTCTGTCTAGTGGAGCTTTTAGCTCACTTTCGGTTAAAGGTACTTTGACTGCAAGTAAAATATCTACTACAACATTAAATGTGACTGGCAGTGAAACTGTCGGTGGAAACTTAACGGTTAGTGGATGTGTAACAGCACCTTGTTTTCAAACAGCAGCTGGTGTACCGCTTGTCAGTGGCATCCGTTCATACGGTTACGCATATAATGCTTTAGGCCAAGCAATTGTTACGAATGCTGCGGCAGTACCAGTAGTATTTAACACACCAAGCAACACCTTAAACAGTGGCATTACCGTTGCTGGCACATCTATAACGGTAGCAAATGCAGGCGTTTATTTGGTTAATTACTCAGTTCTTTTCGATGTTATTAACGCTCCTGTTACTGGACTTGCAATGACAGCAACAGCTCAATTATTTAATGCTACGACATCAACTCTTATACCAAATACAATTTCTACAGCGTTCTTTTCTGCAGGTCCTGCAACCCCTGCTCAGGATGGAACACGAGCGGAAGTTAGTGGATGGGCATTAATACAAACAACAGCTGCAAATCAGATTCTTAATCTCAATGTGTCTTCTCTTTCAGGAAATGCCGTTAATGCCGTAGAAGTACCTGTTCAAGCAGGGCAAGCTGGTGCTTCGGTAGAAATTTTCCAATTAAATTGAGATATTAGGTTTTAAAAATTTATAACAAAAAGCCACTTTTTTAGGTGGCTTTTTTCAGGTTCGTTTAAGCATAGATGTTTTAAAATAGCCTTAAGTCAGAGCCTATATATTCCACATCTTGCTTTCATATATCAAAAACTACGTTTAAAAGATGAAATTATATAATTACAAAAAAAATTATGTTATCTCTCTTAATGAGTAAAATTTATAATCTGTTCAACTCTAAAAAGGAGAGAACACAATGCAAAAAAAACAAATATTGTTTCTTGTAGCCCTCACAGTTATGTTGCCAAGCACAGCCTGCGCATGGTCATGGCCTTGGGCAACATATGAACAAAAAGAAGCTGATGCAAAAGCTTCTGAAAAATTAAGTAAAGCTAGAAACAAAGCTCAACGAAAAGAAGATGACCAGAGATCTGATGCTTCTGTAAAAAAACAAAAGGCTCGATATAAAGCTTCAGACAAACTTGCTGATGATAGAGAAGAATATCGAAGTGATAGAGAAATAGTAGATGATCAACGTCAAGCTTCTGACAAAGTAAGCCAAGCTAGTGAAAAAGCTTATCGAAAAGAAAGAGACCAGAGTTTTGATGCTTCTTCAAAAAGACACCATGCATCAAGAAAAGCTTCAGAAAAAGTTACTGCCGATAAAGAAAAAGATCGAAAAGAAAGAGACGAAGATCGTAGAAAACAACGTGAAGAAAATCGTAAACGAAGAGAAGCTGATCGTAAGCACAGAGAAGATCGTAATCGAAGAGAAGAAGATCGCAAACAACATGATAGATATTAAATAAGTGAAGTAATGTTAGCTGTGCCGACATTTTAAAATGAACCCTCTTCTTTTTTAAGGAGTGGACTTGTTTTAAAAGTACTTTTTTAAGACATTGACAATCATTAGTTAAAATTTTTATATAGAAGTAAAGTTTTTATTTTTTCCAAAAAGGAGTTCATGATGCAAAACTTAAAGTTTAAAAATACGTTACTGACGTTACTGCTCAGTTTCAGCCTTGGAGCAATCGCTCAGGATCAAGAAAATCGATCTTCTCAAGATGACGAAAATGCAACTCGTGGTTGCTGTGACAACAACAGTGTTTGTTATTCAAGTGGAACATTTTGTTCACTTATTGTAAAAGGAGCTTTATCTGCTAAAAGCGGAACGTTTGGAAGATTAAATGTCAGCGGCAATGAAACTGTCGGTGGCAACCTAAACGTCGGTGGCAATTTAATGGTTGGTGGTACGATTACGGATTCAAACGGTAATACTTTGGGAGCTACAGGAGCTACAGGAGCTACTGGAGGTGTGGGTTCTGGAGGAGTTGCAGAATTTACCCAATTTGCTCAAGGCGTAAATGTTTCTAGAGCACCGGGAGATGCCTTCCTAATCGGTACACAAGTTTCCAACACTACCTCAGGAGCCGTTACATCTACACTCCGCGGAGATGGAGGCACTTACTTTACTCTCACAGCTGGTACTTATATATTCGATTATGAAATGAGTTTGGGATCAGCCGGATCTGTCGCCATTTATACAGGAGCAACTGAGGCAACTGTCGTTATAGATGATAACTCTGTAGCAGGATCTACAACTGCAACTACATGGATTCATGGACGATCAATTGTTACTGTTCCACCGTCAACGACAGTAGCCGCCATCATTAGTCCGCTTGTTGGTACCTTTGCAGTGGTCACTGCAGGAACTGCTACTGGTTACTACATGGTTCGACTCACTATTTTGAAAGTTGCATAATTATTTTTTAAAAACAGTTTGATTTTTATTATAATAGGGCTCTTGAAAAAGGGTCCTGTTCTTTTTTCACAACAAAAAAGCCACTTGAAAAAGTGGCTTTTTTAGATTTTTAAAACGTAGATGTTTTAAAAGAGCCTCAAGTCTGTGCCCATATATCCCATATCTTGCATCCATGCAATGATGAACAGAACTAAGAATATGAAGAATAAAACTTTTGCGATCCAAGCGCTTTCGCTAGCCACGCCACCAAATCCAAAAAATCCAGCAACAAGAGCGATAACGAGAAAAATTACAACCCAGCTTAGTAACATAGTAACTCCTTACAGTTTGAAAAATGTAACATGTACGAGCAGAATACTTTATGGGACATGTCTTTTTCTAGAGATTGCTTTAAAAAGGCCAAATTCTTGATTAGGGTAGGTCGTTTGCCTTGGATATAAAAAGTCTATGATGCGGTCTCGGAATCCTGTGGACCAAATTATGAAAAAAGTGAATTAGATTAAGAAAAACTCTTGATATTTCATATTCTGCTTTGTTACCCTGAAAGAAGTAAATTATACGACTCAAAAGGAGGTTTTATGAGTTCATTTTTTAAAAAACAAGTTTTATTGGCTTTTGGCCTGATGGCATCGTCATTATCGGTCAATGCCAGCAATTATCAATATAAAAGGCTTAATGGCACCGTAATGCCATCAACCGGCGAAAGCAAGACGGTAACGATAGAAGTTCCAGTTTCTAAAATACCTTTGTACGTATTTGTTGATTATAACGGTCAAATACCATTATCTCAGCGTCTTGAACTTAGTTCAGAGCAAAATAAGATAGAGGTGACATTGCTTCCTGTCTCGCAAAATATTGCTATTTCGGTGATACCTCAATCAGATGTGCATACTTATTTGAACTCAGTAGAAAAAAATCGAATACAACAAGATGGTGTGGTAATTCTTGGTGGATCGGAGCCACTGTCTGTAGTGCAAAGTCGTCAAGAGATGCAAAAAAATATGAAACCTGTTGCAAATATTTTGTACGATAAAATTGTTCAAGGACAGGTGATTGCATTACCAAATCCTTTTGAAGAAGTTATAGCTGAAGAGCCATCGGCTGAAAAGTCATCGGAAGAAAAATTATTGGTAGAAGCTGAACAGCCATTGGCTGAACAGCTATCGGCTGAAGAGCCTTTAGTTCAAGAACCTTTGATTGAAGAGTCAGAGGCTAAAGAACCAGAGGCTGAAGAGTCAGAGATACAGCCAGAAATGATGCAACCAAATGTCTCGGATATGCAGTCTGAAGAAAGTGACGCCTCAGACAAGGATGTCGAAAACAAAGATGTCGAAAACGTTGAAAGTAAAAATACTGAAGACCAGTCTCAAGAAAATGAATCTAAAGAAAAAGATGAATCTCATGAAGATATGTCTAAAGAAGATGAATCTAAAGAAAATGAATCTGAAGAAAATGAGCTGTAATTATTAAAACTTTTTAAGTATAAAACTTAAAATCCCTAGCGAATGCTAGGGATTTTTTGTTAGCCTCATACCTAAAGGGACATATATATCATATCTAGAGTAGGGGAATGTAAAGATGCGTATTATTCTATTATTTTTTTTCATTATTTGTTCTTTTCAAAGTTACGCTTGCCAGAGCGATGAATTGCCAAAATATGAGTCGTTAGGGAAGTGTTATCCCAAAAATGTTTCATTATATGCTAAAATGTATCAACTGTCTGAGCAAGAAGTCAGTGAAAAATTGAATGATGGTTTTCCGATTTTTCCAGAAAAGGCCGACGTTATATTAAATGTGGCTGTTCAAGCTGGAAACGCTGAGGAGGTTAGAAATATTCTTGATGTTTCGCCAGAGTTTTCAGTACAAGTTTTACGCACAGCAATGCTGTTTGCTCATGAAGAATGTATGTATCCTGGCAGTCATGATTTTCTACCGATAGGTCCTCGGCTTGTAGTAGCTGCTATGATTCAGAATCGATTAAAACAGTTCGTCAAAGAAGTAGAAAATAATGAAAAATGAAGTAATAATTGTTTGGTTTAGGCGTGATTTAAGGTTATCGGATAATCCTGCTTTGCATGCAGCTGCAGGCCAAGCCAAAATTTTGCCGATATACATTTTTGATCAAGATTTTGCGAAAGATTATGCCATAGGAGATGGCAGTAAGTGGTGGTTGCATCACTCACTACAATCTTTGCAAGAAGGGTTAGAGGGCTCACTTCGTTGCTATAAAGGTGATGCTGAAAAGATTTTACTTGATTTGGCAAAGCAGTATAAAGTTACAGCTGTTTATGTAAATCGATCATATGAACCAGCAGAAACCAAACGTGATCGTGCCATTGAGCGTGAACTTCAAAAGTTTGATATCGCAGTGAAAACATTTGAAGGATCATTGTTGTTTAGTCCAGAAGCCACTTTAAAAAAAGATGGTACACCGTATCGAGTTTTTACCCCATTTTATCGTGAATGTCTGAAAGGACAAATGCCTCGCTCGCCTTTGCCAAAACCACGAAATATAGAATTTTTTACAACAAAAGTAGATAAGCATACGATTGAATCATTGCAATTGCTTGATGAAAATTCTGTTGAAAACCGTTTTGAAAAATATTGGAAACCGGGTGAAGTTTCTGCTCGCAAAAGATTGAAACATTTTATGAAAAATGGTTTAAGTAATTACGAAAAAGGTCGTGATTTTCCTGCGTTGCAAAATGTTTCTCGCCTTTCTGCTCATATTCATTTTGGAGAGATTTCTGTACATCAACTCTGGTATGAAATTAAAACAAATGGCCATGAGTATAGTGATAAAAAAAATTGCTCACATTTTTTAAAAGAGTTGGTGTGGCGTGAATTTTCTTACTATGTTTTGTATCATAATCCATCGGTGTATCATAAAAACTTACAAGAAAAGTTTGATCATTTTACATGGCGTTATAGCAAAAAAGATTTGCTTGCGTGGCAAACTGGTATGACAGGATATCCGATTGTTGATGCTTCGATGAGAGAACTTTTTAATACGGGATATATGCATAATCGTATGCGCATGGTAGTAGCGTCATTTTTAGTGAAAAATTTGATGATTGATTGGCGGACAGGAGCAAAGTGGTTTTGGCATGTACTCGTTGATGCTGATGTAGCAAGTAACAGTTTTAACTGGCAATGGGTCGCTGGTTGTGGCTATGATGCTGCTCCATTCTTTCGTATTTTTAATCCAATCACTCAAGCTAAAAAATTTGACCCTGCTGGCGATTATATTCGACAATTTATTCCAGAATTATCTAAACTGCCACATAAATATATTGCTGCTCCATGGCTTGCTCCTGAGCAAGTATTGAAAAAAGCAGGAATTGAAATGGGCGTTGATTACCCGATGCCTATTGTTGATCTAAAAGAGTCTCGAGACAGGGCTTTGAGTAACTTTAAGAGATTGAAAAAATAAGAAGCATTTTAAGTATGAAATTTAAAATCCCTAGCGAGAGCTGGGGATTTTTTGTTACCGTTAGAGTAAGAGGGCAGTATCTAAAGTAGGGGGAAATATGAAGATACGAAACTTTAAGGGGATATTATTTTTGACAACTTATTTATTTCAATGCTGTGATCTACAGCCTAGTCTACAATCTGATGAACGTGTTAAAGCTATTGAGTTATCTGCCCATATAACCAATGCGCCATTAACCAATGTGCTATTAACTAATGTGCCATTAACGATTGAAGCTAGACTGAATAGAGCTGTTCAAGCTGGAAACGTTGAGGAAGTTGTTAAAGTTTTGAATGCAGATTCTGGACAAATTACAGTTCGAGCTTTACGTACAGCGATATTGTTTGCGCGCGAAGAGTCTGAGTATTCTGAAATTCAAGAGTATTTACCCGTAGGGGCTCATATTGCAATAGTGCACATACTCTGTGACCGACTATTAAATCATCTTAGTGAGATAGAAAGCCACATGTTTTGAAATAATAAAATATAAGGAAATATATGATGAGAAACTTTAAAAAGAGCAGAGCTTTTGTGCTGATTGGGTTTATCTTGTCTTTTATGCCGCTGTGTGGCGTAACTGAGTTTTATTTTGTCAGGCATGGTCAAACAGATCACAATATAGGCTTAGTTAAGAAAAATTTAGATGTGCCGCTTAATCAGGTTGGCTTGCAGCAAGCTACAATGGTGAAATCGTACATTGCAAAATTACCGATTAAAACGATATGTTATAGTCCGTTGAAGCGAGCAAAACAGACGAAAGATATTATTAATGCTGGCTTAGGTATTCCTGAAGTTAAAATTCCTGAGCTTGCAGAAGGTACAGGTGATTTTTTCAGTGAGTTGCAAAGCGTAAAAAGCAAACAGATGCCGATTTCAAAAAATCTTAAAAAATTTTTAAAACGAGTTACTAAGGGACTCCGTAAAGCTTTGCAGTATCCAGCTCCGGTACTTATTGTAGCGCATGGTGGGGTATATAGCGCTTTGTGCCGTATTTTAAATATTGATAGTGACGAGTGGGTAGTAGCCAACTGCACGTTGATGCATTTTTATAAAAATAGAGATGGAAATTGGAGCGTCAATCATCTGTTTGATGTTGGCACTGGTAGAATATTTGATCTGTCTTATGAGCAGAGGCAGCGCGTAAGGCCTATAATTCTAGCTTAGAAATAATGAACAAACGTATCGATTCCCATTTTTTTAAATTTTTGAATAATGCGTTCATTGGCAAGCTTGATATAAACTTTTACGCCTCGTTGATGATAATCTTGTACTGTTTTATAAAAAACTGTCAGTCCTGTGATATCAATAAATGGAACATTTTTAAAATTAAAAATAATACATGTTGGATCAGTGTTGGTGACAGAGAACGCTTGTTCTAGTTTTTCAGCCACTCCAAAAAAGAATGGACCTTCTATGATAAATTCTACCGTGTTATTCTCGCATGTTGTTGATGTAACATTAGTTACTGATGTTTTCCAAAGAGTGGCAAACACATATGGATGGCGTGAGGTTGTCGTTTGATATAACCGTATGAGAGTAAATAAAGTTGCAATGATACATCCAAAAGCAACTGCAATTACTAAATCGATTACAATAGTAAGCAGACATGTGATGATTAAAACTGCCGCATCATACCATGGAGCATGATGAGCGATATGAATAAATTGATGTAAGTCGCTCATGCCGTACGCGACAATAAACAAAATTGTTGCTAGTGCGCAAAGAGGTATGTATGAGGCATGGGGTGCACATGATAATAAAATAAATAAAAGTACGATTGAATGTGTGATTGCTGCAATTGGATTACTGCCACCATTTCTAATACTTGTGATTGTTCGAGCTATTGCACCAGTTGATGCAAATCCTCCAAAAAAAGGTGTTACTATGTTAGCTAGTCCTTCGCCGATTAGTTCTTGATTTGAATTATGTTTTGTATTTAAAATAGCATCTACAGCTGATGCAGAAAGTAGAGATTCAATAGCTCCAAGTAGCGCAATAGTACAAGCAGGTCCTATAAGCTGCGTCCAATCTACTGTTGAAAACATAGGTATTGACCATGTAGGAATTTGTTGGGGAATTGCTCCAAAAGCAGAACCGATGGTTTCAATTGAATTGTTGCCAAATAGTAGATTTAAAACTGTTGCACTGATGAGCGTTGTAAGAGGTGCTGGAATTTTTTTAAAATAGCGCTTGGTAATGAGATAGGTACATAAGCTTGTGCATGAAAGTATTGTTGTTGCAACATGTAAAGAAGGGATGTGCTGCAGCAGTAGAACGAATTTTTCATGAAAATGAGCTTGGGTTGAAATATGAACAGGTAGTCCGAAAAAAGATTTCCATTGTCCTACAAAAATAATAAAACCGATACCTGTTGTAAATCCAACAATAACTGGATAGGGAATAAATTTAACAACCTTACCGAGCTTAAAGAGTCCCATAAGTATCATAATGATGCCGGCCATGAGCGTTGCAAGTTGCAAACCAATAAATCCATGTTGTGCTGTAATGGTTGATAAAATAGCGACAAAAGCTCCTGTCGGACCAGCTATTTGAACTTGAGTTCCGCCAAATATTCCAACGATAATGGCAGCAATAATTGCGGTATAGATTCCTGATGCTGGCGTTGCGCCTGATGCAATTGCAAATGCCATGGATAAAGGCAGTGCAATAATTCCAATAATAATGCCAGCGGTAATATTTTGTTTAAATTGATTTAATTGAAGTAGTCGTGATGAATAAAAACGGAAGTGTTTCATCATAAATCATCTCGTGTAGTAAATATGGAATGAATATTTTATTGTTCAGAGGTCCAATTGATCTCTCTTTATAAGAGTGTTTGAAAATATAGTAAAAATCAAGCCTCTATCATATTGATTAAGAAGCTTTACTGGGAAAAGGGCTTCTGGTTGTATGCTTTTTGGGCTCATGGTATATTAAAAAGGTAATATTAAATACTTTTTTAGGGGTCTTATGAAAAAATATATGTTCATGCTATTGATTGTGTCTGCAGGGTTGTGCTTTGGTTCTGAAGAATCGTGTTCTGGCTCTGAAGAAATGAATCAACTTACAGAAACAAGTATTACAGATATACCTCACAGCACATACAATCAACCATTGTTAGAAAAATGGTCCAATATGATACATTCGTTTGGCGCTACGCTCCCTGAGTATGATTTTCAGGCTCTGTGCGAGGCTTCTCTTAACAGCTCAAACGTTCTTAATCGTGATCCTCAGTTTATGCAATATTGCTTAGATTATCTAGATAGGAAAGTTGAAACTAAGCCAGAAAATGCTGCAATTTACTATAGAACTTTTGTTTTAGGGACAAATCGTTCTGGTTATTCTAGATCGGATATTGTAAAATTATTTGAACATTTTTTACAACATTCTGACTCACCAATAGCATTTATAGAGATGCACGTAGAGCGCTACAATTTGTTTAGTGATACAAATGAACGCATCCCGACACGAGACAGAGTTATAGCTCGTCATTCTGCGCAAAAAATAATGGAATCAGGTAAGAGTGTTTGGAAAATAGAATCAAGTAAAAGTGTACAAAGCGGCACTCCTTACGGAGCTATTGGTAGTCGTTAATTTTTATAACTATTTTATAGGCTTGGCTGAGTTTTTTTATGGTTGTTTTTATATTCTGAAAGCCATAAAGCAAGGTCTTTGTTTCCCAAAGAAGCAGCTAAGTCTTCTAAGCTGTTATGCTTTCCAGGGCTTATTTTATAAGGATCAGCTCCTAGCTCAAGTAGCATTGAGATGAGCTCCATATTATTGGGCCGTTTTTTTGATTCAGCTTGATCACAAATTGCATATTCAAGTAATGATTTATTTGTTTGTTCTGGTCTATTTATAAATTCTTTTGCATGTTCTAAGATGATACGAATTATTGTAAGTCTTTCAGACAATGGTTTTTTGCAAAGAGGATATTCTTTTTCTCGCTTATCATGAAAAAAATATGCTTGAAGAGCAAAATGTAGACTACTACGATAAGCATACCATTCGGGACGTAATTCTAAAGAAGGTCTGTATTTTAATAAGATTTGTATTATTTCAAGATGTCCTTCTGAAATAGCTACCCAAAGAGGCAAGCTACCATAATAAAGAGGTATTTCAGATCCCGAATAAAAAGTGTTTATATTATATCCATTCAGGCACATGGTTGAAACAGTTTTTGTATCATTTTGGACTATCGCATTAAAAAAAACAGTGTCTTGATCTTCTACGCAGTTGGTTGATTTTTTTTCTTGTTTTATAGTTTGTAGTATCGGTAAAAGTTGTGAATATAAATATGGCACAAAAGCTTCTAAAAAAAAATTTTTTTCAGAAATATATTCTTTTTGGCATATATTTATAAAGCATGCACGATTCCCTAAAACTAGTTTTGACAAATCTCTTGGGTTGGTAATATCTGGTCTAAGTAGATTGTATAATGGTTCTATTTGATCGAGAAGCATAAAGTTATTGTAGGCTTCTAGCAATTTTTTGTAATCGTTTTCTGAAATAAGTGTTGGATTAAAAGCAGGTTGCCAATCATTATATTGCTGTAAAAATAATATGCATGATGGGTTATAGACTTTAGCAAAATCGAAAACATCTGTTTGATTAGCATTAACGACAGTGTGTGATGCGCCTTTAAGTAGTGCGTATTTAATAAATTGTAAGCATAGTTTAGGATCAGTATGTCTGATTATATGATGTAGTAGTGGTTGGGAATAGGTTTTTTCGCCAGAAGTAATAGAGAATTTCTGTAAAGCGTTGTCATAGTGTATCGCTGGATGCCTGCATAACATTTCTCTGCTATAATTTTGCTTAACTTCAAATGCAGCATTATTAAGACGGGGTTCTCCTTGAGATTGTAATAAAAAATCTTTGAGCTCTTTTGGTAATTGCCCAACGACAGTGTGATTTATTGTATAGCCTTGAGTTGCAAGAAGACAAAACTCTCTATAAAAAGTATTTTGATTATTTTTTAAAAAATAGGTAACGAGTGCTTTGAAAAGATTTGAATTTTTTTCTGGATCAATGACTGTTTGATTACAAAATTTTCTCAAGGTAGTTCTGTGAAAATTTTGGCATAAATTTGGACTGTTCTGTAACAACACTGAAGCGAGTGCAAATTTACTCGTATCTTGGTCTATCGGTTCTTCTGGCTGTAATTCTATTGCTTTACAGATATCTGCCTGTGTCTCAGGAGGTAAGTATTGAAAAATTTCTGGGGTTTGGCGTAAAAATATTGCAGCACAATCAAACTCTTTTTCTTGTACTGCTTCTAAAAATCTTTGGGTATCCAAGTCATTTCTTGGGCTTAATGAGAAAGTTATAGGGCTGTTTGTGCGACAGCTTTCATTAGATTGTAAGGAGTTGGAATTAAAGTCTGATGGTAATAATTTTGAAAATATAAGCAAAATATAAGTAAGCACAATGGAACGCGTTAAGACATATCGCTTACTTGATATTTGATAATAATCCATATGATACCTTTTAAATTATTCAAACAATTTGGACTTTAATAAGCATTATTGTAATTTGCAATAACGGTATGTCAAGATCTTAGGCTGTTTGATGCATGGATCATTGTAAGGTAAGTAGACTGTTTAAAGGCAGTCTACTCTTTTTTTAAAGCTACGAATTCCTAAATATGCAAAAAGTACCGTGTACATACTCGTTACAAGCATACACATAGAAAAAGGAAGAGTTTGAATTGGCAAATTTGCAGCACCACGCATACCTTCCATGATGTATACAACAGGATTGAGCAAGTTTATATAAGCCAGAACAGGATTTGCTTCATACAGCATGTACCAAGAAAATTGATAACAACCTAAGAACCATAGTGGGAAAATAAAACGTTGTCGAACGGTTGTGATGTAATCAAATGTTGGTGTGATGCTTGAAAGAAACAAACCAAAAAATCCAAAAAATAAATGCGAGAGTATCCATGCAAAAAAAAGCTTTGGATAATTAATTGAGCTCAGCGATATATTATCTTGAAGTATTAATTTACCTACTGGAATCATCAAAAGCGTAGGAATGATCGACCGGTATGTGTCCATCAAAGCAAGTCTGATGAAAATCCAATTTGAAGGCAGTGGCAAAGTTAGGTAGTAGCTTAAAGCATTTGTGCCTTGCAGGTCACCTAAAATAATTGCCATATTGGTCCCAACTTCAAACATTCCCCATACGGCAAGGTTTCCAAGCATAAGAAATGAAGCATATTTATGATCGATTCCAAACTTTGGCAAAACGTATTGAGCTACATATAAGGATGCCCCAGCCCAAACGCAAGCATCAATCATTCTGCTGGTGATATGCTGTTTGAAAACACGAGCATCTCGAACTAAAATGGCAAGAAAGGTTTGTAAAAGTTTATAAGTCATCTTTTCTTTCCTCCTCAGATTCTTGCATTAATTTAATAAAAACATCTTCTAAATTTGCTTTGCTGTAATTTTTCTTGAGATTGTCAGGAGTGTCGACTAATTTAATGACGCCTTGGTCTAAGATGCATACGCGATCAGATAAAAATTCAGCTTCTTCAAGGTAGTGGGTTGTTAAAAGAACGGTCACGCCTTCATTTTTTAATTGTTTGATGACGTCCCATAAATTTCTTCTGATGTGTGGATCAAGAGCAACTGTTGGCTCATCAAGTATAACAAGCTTTGGGCTATGCATGAGTGTTCGTGCAAGTAAAAATCGTTGTTTGTAGCCACCTGAAAGAATTGAGCCTTTTGCATCTGCATATTTAGTGAGTTGGAATTGTTTCATTAATTCTTTGCTTCGTTTTTCAATGACATCATGCGGCAAATTAAAATAACGACCAGCAAACATTAAATTATCTTTGATGGTCAGCATTGCATCAATATTTGGCTTTTGCGGACAAAATCCCATCATGTGACGATAAGTAATAATGTCTTTATAAATGGAAACACCGTTGTGTAAAATGTCTCCTGACGATGCAGGATGAAGTGTTGCAATAATGGACGAAAGTGTTGTTTTTCCAGCGCCGTTGATACCAAGTAGGCTTAAAACTTCGCCTTGGTAAATATCAAGATTGACGTTTTTGAGTGCGTGGATAGTAGGTGTTCCATGATACGTTTTTGCAACGTTTTGAATGGAAAGTAAAAGTTGTTTATTCATAAAAAATACTCCTTTAATTTTGCTCAACATTACATCAGGCTGTATTGAGTATACAATAATTTGATGCGATTGTTGCAAAAATGAGATTTGTGGAATTGTTACATGTAAAAAAATTGATATAGCTAAGGTAAAATTTGAACTTTATTTTGATAATGCTTTCATGTCAGTGGGCTTTTTTTTTGCAGACTGAAGGTGGTAAAAATGATTGTGTATAACTGTATAGCAGTCGACTATATTTGTCAATTGAGGATCAGCGATCGAAGATCATCAATCTAAAATTTGTTCAGCAGGGAAGAAGAGCAAAAGTTCATGAACTGTGGATATTCTTTTTAAAGATGGTGCGTCTTGTTTATGCAGAACTTGATCTTGGGCGATAATCATACTTGAAAAGCCAAAGGTTTTACATTCCTTTGCATGAATATCGATGTTGTAAATCGGTTTGACCTGTCCTGTTAAACTGAGTTCTGCAAGGGCAATAGTTTTTCCAGCAAGAGGCTGTTGAAAGTAACTTGAAAGTAGAGCCAGAGCAATTCCCAAATCACAGGTTTGGTCTTTTGTTTTTAGGCCACCGCTTATTTTAAAAAATATGTCATGTTTGCTGAGTGGTATGTGTAAATATTTTTCTAAAATTGCTGCAATGAGTACCACATGTTTGTGATCAATGCCGGTAATGATGCGCTGTGGAATACCAAATTTTACGGGAATAGTGAGCGCTTGAAGCTCTAAAAATATGGGCCTTGTGCCTTCAAGTGAGCTTACAAGTGTTGAACCAGGTGCGTTTTTTGTCTGTTCAAGTAAATGCTGATTAATGTTTTGAACTTCTTGAAGGCCGTCACCTTTCATATGAAAAAAACCGATTTCATTAATCGATCCAAAGCGGTTTTTAATAGACCTGAGTGTTCGAGTTTGCCATTGATCTTCTTTTTGAAGATAAAAAACAGCATCGACCATATGTTCAAGCAGCTTTGGGCCAGCAATGGTACCTTCTTTAGTGATGTGGCCTGTGGCAATGATTGCAATGTTATGTTCTTTAGCCAATTTCATGAGTCGGAACGCTGATTCTTTAAGCTGTGAAATGGTACCCGGAAGTGCGTTAGTTTCTTCGTTTAAGACGTTTTGAATAGAGTCGATAATGACGAGTGTAGGTTTTTTGCTTTTGCAAATTTCTATGATTGCTTGCAGTGATGATTGGTCAGAAAACAAAAGGTTGTCAGGAGTTGTTTTTTGAATCCTTTGAAAGCGTAATTTTACTTGTGGCAATGATTCTTCTGATGAAAAATAAATAATAGTATGTTTCGGGTTGAGCTGAGTAGAAATTTGAAGAAGAAGGGTTGATTTTCCAATTCCTGGATCACCAGAAACTAAGATGAAAGATCCTGGAACTATGCCACCACCAGCTACCCGGTCCCACTCAGAGCATGCAGACGTGATACGCGCTTGCTCTTCAAGTTTGATATCTGCAAGCGTAAAAAGATGCTTGTCAGGTTGAATGGAAGCTTTGTATTTAGCTTCTACTTTTGTCGTTACAATTTCATCAAGACTGTTCCAAGATTTACACTCAGGACAACAGCCGATCCATTTAACGGTTTGATATGAACATTGAAGACATTCGAAATAGTTTTGTGCTTTACTCATACGAATTAGTATAGCTTAAGTTTTAATTTTTCGCCTTAATCTCTTCGAACAATGTGACAACTTTTACAATGAGGTTTGTATTGATCAGCTCCAACAACAAATAAAGGATCATTGTAGTGAGCAGGTTGTCCATTGACGAAACGTTGCGATATGCAGTAGGTATCAGCACCACATTTACTGCAAATAGCTGTTAATTTCATGACGGTATCGGCATATGCTAAAAGTTTTGGCATAGGGCCAAAAGGTTCTCCACGAAAATCAAGTTCAAGCCCAGCGACAAATACTTTTTTACCTGATTGAACAAGTGACCGAACGACTTCGAAAAATGCATCAGCTTCTGGGGTGAAAAAATGAACTTCATCAATGACGATAATTGAAGCATTTGTTTTTTGCGCTAAATCTGCAACTTCTTGTACTGATCGTACGGGAACGCAATCAATCCAGTTTCCATTTCGAGAAGGAATGTAGGTAAGTGGATCGATTTCGAGGTCTAACATTTTTCTGTTATCAATTGCTGGTTTCAGTACTAAAACTTTATTATTTGCGAGCAGCGCTCTTCGGACGATTTCAATGACGGTTGCTGACTTACCTGAGCACATTGAACCGCAAATTACGGTTAAAGAGCCAGTATGCGTTTGAGTGATCAGTGGTGTAAAAAATGATAAGAATACGGTAAAAAAAACTATGTTTTTCATATGATCACCTTTGTTAAAAATTTATTGGTCTAAGATACGACGCGACTATTTTTTTTCAAGCAAGAATTGTACTTTTTTTTAATAAAGAGCTCTAACATTATGTGAAATTTTTTGAAATAAGGCTATACTAAAAATCGTTAAAAAATTTAGAAATCCTCTTTCTTAAAGGTTTATTTGTGTCAACTGGATATGTTTTCGTTAAGCAATCAGGACCACTCGTTGGTGAAGTTTCTTTGTCAGGGGCAAAAAATGCAGTGCTTGCAATCATGGCTTCATTGTTGCTGACTCGAGGCAAATCTGTTTTAAAAAATGTTCCTGGAATTGCCGATGTATACCAAATGATTTTGGTTTTAGAGTCTCTTGGAGCTCAGGTTCAGTTTGATAGCGAAAAAAATATCTTAGAAGTTGATACAACAAATCTACAAAATAATCCTTTAGCTCAAGAATCAGTTAAAAAGTTTAGAGCGTCACTCCTGATTTTTGGCCCGCTTTTAGCGCGTTTCAAATCGGTAAAAATTGCCATGCCTGGTGGTGATGCAATTGGCGCTCGTCCTCTGGACTATCATATTAAAAACTTTAAAAAAATGGGCGCTGACGTTTATCAAGATAATGAATTTTTGCATGCAACCGCTGACAAACTTCAAGCGCAAAGATTTGTACTTGATTATCCAAGCGTAGGCACTACAGAAAATTTAATGATGGCACTTGTGCTCGTCGAAGGGCAGTCATGGATTGTCAACGCAGCCCTTGAACCTGAAGTGCTGGATGTGATCGAAGTGCTACAAAAAATGGGCGCAGACATCCAAATTGCTCCTCCGGCTATGATTCGTATACGTGGCGTTAAAACGTTGCAGCCCGTGCAGCATAGTGTGATGTACGATCGCTTAGAGGCTGGCTCGCTTTTGATAGCTGGTGCGATTTCAAAAGGTGACGTGTATGTACCGCAAGCTGACGGCAACGCAATGGAACTGTTTTTGATGAAACTTGAAGAAATGGGTCATGTCATTACCGTTGGTTCAAACGGACTTGGCGTTCGTATTCAAGCAACTTCAAACCCGAAAGCGGTTTCATTTAAAACTGGACCTTATCCTGGATTTCCAACCGATCTACAAGCATTGATGACTGCAGCTCAAGTCACAGCAAGCGGAAAATGTGAAATTGTAGAAACGGTATTTGAGAATAGATTTTTGCATGTTCCTGAAATGAACAAGCTTGGAGCAAACATTCAAGCAAGCGGACATTATGCAAAGTTGATTGGTACGCCAGAGCTGCAAGGAACTGACGTCATTGCTACCGATATTCGTGCTGCATGTGCACTAGCTCTTTTAGGACTGGCTGCTCATGGTGAAACTCGGGTAATTGATGGATCGCATCATTGGAAGCGTGGCTATGAAACTCTTGATGAAAAATTGCGATCGCTCGGTGCATTCGTTGAATTGAGATAGTTTTCTTACAGTTTTAGATATTAATAATGGGCGCTTAAACGGCGCCCATTATCATTGAAGTACAATTTTTATATTTTAAAATCCAGAGATTAATTCGATCAATTCTCGTGTAATTTTTGCTTGGCGAAGTTTGTTAAAAGCAAGCTTCATGCTTTTGAGCAAATCTTCGGCACTGCGTGTTGCACTGTCCATAGATAAAAATCGTGCCGATTGTTCTGACAGCATTGAATTAGTCAAGATGAGTAAGATGTTTGTTTTGAGCAGTACCTGAAACATGCTCGCTTGGACCGATTTTTGATCTTGAACCCACTCGTAATCGTCGAGCGAGACTACATTTTCAAGGTCACAAGGATCTTGCTGAACGGGAATAATCGTTGTAGTTTGAGCTTCTTGAACAAAAAATGTTTTTGGGTGACTTGATAAACAAATAACTGACTCGTAATTTTCATGAATTTTAATGACCTGTTCGTACAAGTTTTGGGCTATTTGTTCAAGTTTGTTCGGAAGAACTTTGTCGAACTTTGCCAGAGGCTCAATGTTTCTTGATTGTAAATAATCGATAGCTTTTTTGCCTACGCAGATTATATGGCTATTTTGCAGTGTTTCTGGTGTTAAATGATGATTAAAATAGGCAAACATTGCGCTGTTAAAAGTACCACAAAGACCTTTTTCTGCGGCAAAAATAATGTATAAGTTTTTATTTTGTGGTTCGATATGGTTGCTTGCGTTTTGATTTTTAGTTGTTAAGGCACATAAAAGCGGTTTCACTTCACCTCTAAAGCGCTGTAGAGCTTCAGATTGCTTTTTTAGTTTGGAATGTGACGACATCGAAATTAATCGCATGGTTTGCGTAATTTTTTTGATTGATGCGATTGCTTGAATTCTTTGTTTTAATTGAATCAGTTGTGACATAGTTTTTTCTTTTACAGCCAATATGCTTATACAACTCAAATATCCTACGCTGATCTTTTTGTCAGGACAAGTTTTTTATAGAAAAAAAGGCCAAGCGGCAAACTCGGCCTTTTTGAAAATCATTTTTATGAACTTTAAAATTCAACAACTAGTTAAGCTTTTTTTAAAATTCCTTTTTGCTGCAAGATGTGTTGCGCAATGTTTTGATCAGAAATTCCAGGGACTATTTTATAAGGGTAAACCAAGTCACCTTGCGCGGTAATGGTAGCGTCTTGCGTTTTGTAATTGATAAAAGTTTTAAGCTTTTCGAGTTCTGTCAGTTTTGGAAAGTGGGTTGCAAGAAGGCAGATGCTGTGCTTATTTTCGCCAAGATTTTTTGCAAAACCGTACGATGCTTTTTCTGCAAAATCGGCTCTTGTCCCCGTAAAAATTTCATCAAGAAGTGAAAGTGATTTTTGGTCAGCCGTGCATGAGCGAATTGAATTTTGTAATTTTGCAGCACGATTTGCCTGTGCCATAAATAAAGATTCATTGTTTGCCAAGTTGGTTGAAATATCTAAGTAGGTGTGAAATTTAGCAAATGGTGTGCTGCGTAAAGCTTTGCTCGGTGCGACGCCCAGTGATTGAGCCATGATTTGTCCAAGCATAACAGCTGTGAGCGATGTTGTTTTACCACCAGCGTTTGAACCTGTGATAACGACGTTTGTTGCTTTAGCTTTTCCGCCAACATGCATTGAGTTTTTAACCACTTTTTCCGGATTTATCATTGGGTGCCAAAAATCAATATTTTCAAGAACTGGCTGGTCTGATTTAATCCAAGTCGGTATGCAGAATTGAGCATCAGTTCTTTGTAAAAGTTTGACTGCCCAAAGCTGCGCATCGATGTTACCAAACGCTTCAAAGAACGGCACGAGCTCGTGTGCGATGAGCGTAAATTCATTATGTGCTTCTGTTATTTTACCTTGGAATGAAAAGTAAAAGCTTTGCTGCCCTTTAAAAGTTGAAGAATTTAAAAGAGTTAAAAAATATTTTAAATTATCAGAAATTGCTTTATTTGATTCATCTTTGTATGTAGCAAGCTGTGTAATTTTTTCATGACCAGGAATAAGATTTGCGATTTCTGGGTGTTGACTGAGTAACTTATGTATATTTTGAGTTGTTTTAAGCATGCGGCGCAGTTGCATCAGGTTTTTTTGTTTTTTATAGATATCATGAAAAAAAGCTCTCATGACATTGCCAAGAGAATACATGTGAAGAACCGGCATAAAAAAGCCGACAGCTGTTTTAGCTTGAAAATACAGTGATGGTTGTCGATTAATATCTTTTGAAATATCAATTGAAATTTTTTGCATTTTTACTTGAAAAAGATTGGTGCCACACTCAGTGCAAGATTTCCCAAGATCTGTTGTGTCTTTGGCGGCAGCCATGACTGCTTGAAGAGAATCATAACTATTTTGCTGGGCCCGAGCTATTTTGTTGAAATTCCATAAATCGTCTGATGCGTTTTTAAACATGTATAAAAGACTGAGTTGTATTAATCGTTGTCTTAACTCTAAGTAGTACGGGCGATAACCTATTGGTTTAGTGGCGTTATCAATGTAATCATTGACGCTAGATATCCCATTGATGGTTTTTATTGCCAACTTTAGACCAAAAGATTCAAGAGCTTTGTCTGCTTCTGTTTTTGGTTGAGGATAGAAACGTTCTAAGACGTCAGCTTCGCATTCAATTAAGCTTTTGATATGATTTTCGAGTTCTTCTTTAAGCTCTTGGTGCTCTGATAAGTACGTTAAAAGTTTTTGACGTTTTTCAAGTTGCTGAAAGTCATCAGTAACTTGAGTGAAATTTTTAGCAATAATAAATTGACCACACGCAAGATGTGTTTGGGTTAATGTTGGAATGACGTGCGAAAATACGTTGAGACTATCGAGCGTTTGCAGGAGCTCTTCATTGATTAATGGATCTTGTGAGCCGTGCAGAAAAAATGCATTGCCAACGCATAGTTTTAATTTTTCTTCTTTTGATTGATTAGGTTGTGCGCAAGAAATGGTCATGCGGGGTGATATTTGCGACCATGAATTTGCAGGTACGGGCGTAGGCAAGCCTTCTGAGCGGACAAACTTAGATGTTACCGAAAAAATGAGTAAAAATAGAAAATTTGTACGAGAAAAAACGTTCATAATCATGCCCCCAAAAAAAGAAAAAAATGCTTTTCCAAAAGGTTTATTTTGGAAAAAGTCGACATAAAAATGATGCCATAATTTGAAAAATCTTGCAACAGGTCGGTTGGGGTGATACAAATATATGTATGATTATAGTAATAGATGCTTACAACTACATAAAATCGGTTGCCGGACAAACGTTTATCGACGATCGAACGGCGCAACAATGGATCGACATATTTAAAGAGTATGTCCGGGTTCGTCACAATCCGATTATATTAATTTTTGACGCTGGACCTGGATACTATCCATCAACGCAGCGGCATGGCGGAGTGACGGTTATGTACGCTGGTCAACAACAAACCGCAGATGATGTGATTAAGGTTTGGCTAAAGGCGCATCCAGGAGCTGATGCTCTTTTAGTAAGTTCTGATCGAGAGCTATGCCACTGTGCAGATGATGCACGTGTGGCGTCAGTAGGGTCATATGATTTTTATAAAATTTTTAATCATGTCATGAAGCAAGAACAAGAGTTTGAGCAAAAAGTTACTCAAACAGTTCATAAGACGGGTGACCTCTCGTCATCCTTGAGCTTACCTCGCCGTGTCGGCCATAGCTCTAAAGCGACGGCTGAAGGATCCAGCAATAAAAACTCATCAGAACAAAACCAAGGTTTGGATCAGCTTGAAGATCTTGATAGGATTATGGAAGAAGGAAGCAGGGGGCTCATGAAGGGGAAAATAATTAAAGAACATGACGCGCCACCTCGTGTTCGGGGTGGAAAAAAAGTATCAAAGCCAGATAAGCATTTAATGCGTAAAATAGATAAAATTTAAAGCAGTGAATCTAAAAATATGAAAACAGTTCGTTATCAAATTCAAGACATCGACAACGTTGCGTCTCAATTTTCAAAAGATGCTCGCGACGCTGCGGTTATAACTTTTACCGGGTCTCTGGGCGCAGGCAAGACAACGTTCGTGGGAGCGTTGTTAAAAAGCTGGGGGGTCGATGTACCGGTTGCGAGTCCAACGTTTGCCTATCTCAATATTTACACGCTTGCTGATGGCAGGACGGCCTATCATTTTGACCTGTATCGATTGAAAAATATCCAAGAGTTTGAGATGGCTGGGTTTTTTGAATATCTTTACCAGTCAAACAGCGTAGCGCTTATCGAGTGGCCAGAGATCGTAGAGCCGGTTCTTACGCACTCTGTGTGCAATGTTGAGCTAAGGTCGGTTGGTCAAGATGAAAGAATAATGACGTATGAATTTAAAAATTGAGCGAAGGGGGACCTGTGGGTTGCTGTAAAAAAAATAATGGTGGATGCGCTGCTTCTAAAGAGGCTGTAAAAGAAATCGTAGGTCAAGATCATTTAGTTTGTACGTGCATGGGCGTGATGTATTCAGAAATTATTGAGGCAATCGGTGACGGTGCTCATAGCTTTGATGAGCTTTCTGAAAAGCTTGGAGTAGGGACAGGGTGCAGCTCATGTGTTCAAGAAGTTCATGAAATTTTGAGCAGTAGGCCCCATGTGGGCTGTTGCAAGCTATAAAAGAATCAGTTGCAATGTTTATAGATCTCGGTAAAATAAAAAAGCTTCTTGTGTAAGTGTTCTTGAAATTTTTTGAAAATTAAAGATGCGATCCAAGTTGCGCTTATCGCGGAAATATGAAGATTTTTAAAGTTTTCGTTGATAAGTTTGAAAAAATACTTACGATGAGTATATCGATTTGTGAGTTTGAAAAACGGTCACAGAAATTTGCAAAAAAATTCATTTGAAATTTTGTAAGAAAAAAGATATCTTAGGCGAGATTCCCGAGTGGTCAAAGGGGACGGACTGTAAATCCGTTGGCTCTGCCTTCGAAGGTTCGACTCCTTCTCTCGCCACCAGCTTTCGCCAAGGCTTCAGCTGGCACGGCCAGTTTTTTTAACGGAATGTGTTTGTTAAAAAAATATGTGTACAGGTGAATGCGAAAGCTGCCCGCCATAGCTTTAGCGTCGGCTGGGCGTTAAAGGGTCTGTGTAAGATAGTAATGAAAGAATTACTGTAATGCGGGAATAGCTCAATTGGTAGAGCGACAGCCTTCCAAGCTGTAGGTTGCGGGTTCGAGTCCCGTTTCCCGCTCCATCTCTCAGAGATGATTGAAATAAAAACAATACGCTGGCGTAGCTCAATGGTAGAGCAACTGATTTGTAATCAGTAGGTTGCAGGTTCAAGTCCAGCCGCCAGCTCCACTTTTTTAAAAAAGCCTTGCAAAATACAGTTGTTTTTTTCTGCTTTTTGCTTTACACTGAAGAAATAAACGAGCGTATTTTAATGCGCATGTTTATGCCCACGTAGCTCAGTAGGTAGAGCACTTCCTTGGTAAGGGAGAGGTCACCGGTTCAAATCCGGTCGCGGGCTCCATAAAAAGATAGGTGAGTTGGCAAATGAAGTGGCCTCGTTGGGCTCTGTCATTGTAATAGGTCAGTAGCTCCAACGGTAGAGCAGCAGACTCCAAATCTGCGTGTTGGGGGTTCGAATCCCTCCTGGCCTGCCATAAAAATTGTTTGTGTATGGTCTGTAGGGTTTAAAAAACATGAAAAATCTAAGAACATTTTTTGGTGAAGTGAGAGTCGAGTTATCAAAGGTCGTTTGGCCAACTCGAAGCGAATTTTTAGGGGCGGTTATTGTTGTATTAATAACTATGGTCGCATTCGCGATCTTTTTAGGTCTTGTAAATTATATTTTCTATACTGGCTCTCTCAGAGGTTTCCAGTTTCTTGTGTTTGGTCGTTAACAGGGTGGTCCGGTAAGGTTGTTTGGTTATGAAACGTTGGTATGTGGTTCAAATTTATGCGGGTTACGAAGCTAAGATCAAAGCTGATCTTGAGCGTCGCATTCAAGAATCTCCTCTAAATGAAAGATTTGGTGGTGTTCATTTTCCGTCTGCGAAAATGAAGCAAGTTTTTAGTTCAGGGGGAGAAGAGGATCAGCAATTGTTTCCAGGCTACATGCTGGTTGAGGCCGATCTGTCTCCAGAGGTTATGCAAATCGTACTCGAGGTTCCTCGAGTTTTAAGATTTCTTGGTGGTAGAACACCAGTTCCTCTTTCTCAAAAAGAAGTTGATCGTATCTTTGAAAAGGTCAAAGGCGGTATAGTCTTGTCTGGCGAGAAAGAAGGATTGTTGGTTGGTAGTGAAGTTTCAATTTCGGAAGGTCCATTTTCGGGCTTTGTTGGGATTGTTGAAAAAGTTGATGCTGAGAATGATCGAATTACGGTCATGGTAAGTATCTTCGGACGTATGACCCCAGTCGAGTTGAATTTTAATCAGGTAAAAAAATAATACATAATTAATGGTGTAATGTTTATGGCAAAAGATCTTGGTAACATAAAGTCGAGGCTCAAGCTTCGCATTAAAGGTGCGGCGGCAACTCCGGCGCCACCAGTTGGATCAACTCTTGGTCAACATGGTGTCAATATCATGGAATTCTGTAAGCAGTTCAATGCTAAAACAGCTGACCGAAAAGGTGAGACTGTTGCAGTAGTTGTAACTGTTATGAAAGATAAAACTTTTTCGTTTGTTCTTAAAACATCTCCAACTTCTGAGTTGATTTGTAAAAAAATAAACATTCAAAAGGGATCTGCTCGTCCGCATGAAAATAAAGTGGGCAAGATATCTATGAGTGATGTGGTAGAAATTGCAAAAATCAAACTTCCGGACCTTAATACTCGTGACTTAGAAGAAGCAACAAAAATTGTTGCTGGAACTGCGCGTAGTATGGGTGTTGAGGTTATTTAAGGGTAAGGATTTTTACTATGATTAATCACGGAAAAAAATATCGTAAGGCGAAAGAAACCTTAAATAAACAGGTTGCTTTACCGGGTAAAGCCGCTCTTCAAAAAGTTAAAGAATTAGCTTTTGTTAAGTTTGACGAATCTGTGGATGTTTCTGTGAATTTGGGAATTGATGCTTCTAAGGGTGAACAAGTTGTTCGTGGAAGTGTTGCATTACCTCATGGCACAGGTAAAAAAACTAGAGTTCTTGTTTTTGCTGAAGGCGTTAAAGCTGACGAAGCAAGAGCTGCTGGAGCAGACTACGTAGGATTTGAAGATTTGGTTGAAAAGATTTCAGGCGGTTGGATCGATTTTGAATACACCGTTGCTACGCCAGATCTTATGCCTCGTCTTGGAAAGCTTGCAAAAGTTCTCGGACCAAAAGGCTTATTGCCAAATAAAAAATTAGGTACAGTTGCTGATGATGTTGCTTCTGTTGTAAAAGAATTGAAAAGAGGAAAAGCTTTTTTCAAAAATGATAAATATGGCTTAGTCCATTTTGCTATCGGAAAAGTTTCTTTTGGTGCTGACGTTTTACATGAAAACTTAGCTGAGTTTTTAAAGGTTTTAGCTTCTGCTAAGCCATCTGCGTCAAAAGGAAAATTTATCCGAAAAATTACCATTTCTTCTACAATGGGTATTGGTATTAATGTCGATGTGGATAATTTTTAGTAAGATAATTCGATAAGAAGGTATAAAAATGAATCGACATCAAAAAGAAAACACAGTACAAGGGCTGAGTGCGAAATTTACAACGAATGAAGCAGCTTTTATTGTAAAATTTCAAGGACTAACGGTTTCTGATTTGCAAGAATTACGCATCAAGTTAGAAAAAAAAGACGGCGAATTCAAAGTTGCAAAAAATCGTTTGATGAAATTAGCAATGTCAAAAGAAGCTGATTGTTTAGGTTTGGGATCTTTGATGAAGGGCCAAACAGCTTTAGTATTTGCTAAATCAGATTTTACTGGTGTTGCAAAAGTTCTTAGTGATTTTGCGAGAAGAAATAAAGACTTAGAAATTGTTGCTGGCTGCTGCGAATCACAATTGTTTGATAGCGCAGGGGTAAAGCGACTAGCATTGATTCCATCAAGGGAAGTATTGCTAGCAAGATTGTGTGGCACATTAAATGCTGTTACGGCTAAATTTGTTTATGTTTTAGCACAAATATTGGAACAAAAAGTTGGTCCTGTAGTTGTAGCTGAAGCTGAACCTGTGACTGAGCCAACAGTAGAGTAATAAGTGCTCAAAAAAGAAGTTTAGAGTGTTGTTGTATTAGTTTTAAATAGTTTGTTTAATATTCTTTGGAGACATCCATGTCAAAAAATTTTGATTCGATCATTGAGTCTGTTGAAAAAATGTCTGTTTTAGATCTTGCTGAGCTTGTAAAAGCTTTAGAAGTTAAGTTTGGTGTTTCTGCGTCAGCTATGTCTGCTCCTGCAGCTGCTGGTGAAAGCGCTGAAGCTGCGGCTCCAGTTCAAGAAAAATCAGAATTTAAAGTTATCTTAAAAGACTTTGGTGCTGATAAAATTGCAGTTATTAAAGCTGTAAGATTATTTGTAACATTGGGCCTTGGTGAAGCTAAGAAATTAGTGGAAAGTGCTCCGGTTACTATTCTTGAAGCGGCGTCAAAAGATGATGCTAAAAAAGCAAAAGAAGCATTAGAAGGTGCTGGCGCTAAAGTAGAATTGGCGTAAGACCGATTCTTTGATGAGTGGTACAATTGAAAGCGGCTGTTACTTTGTGTGGTTTTTTCGATAAGGAGGAGCATGATATCTTGCTCGACCGTTGATAATTTTGTTTTACGAAAATCGTTTAGAAAAAGTAAATCACTAGTTCCTGTTCCCAATCTGATTGAAGTTCAATCAGATTCGTTCAATGAATTTGTGCAACTCGACTTTTTGCCTGAAGAGCGAAAAAGTATAGGACTTGAAAAAGCCTTTCGAGACATTTTTCCTATTGAATGTGGTCCAAAAATCTCACTTGATTATGTGAGTTATGAACTTGGAACATGGGCGTGCTCTTGTGGGAGCTTGACTGGTATAACTAATCGCTATACGTGGAAAGATTCAGTAACTGGAAAAATGGGATGTTCCCGTTTAGACAGAAGCTCGAAAACTAAGCGTTATATCATGTGTTCTACTTGTCATTCTCGTGTAGAATTAAGTATTCCGTTTTCAGTACAAGATTGTCGTGATAGTGAAAAAACTTTTGCGTTTACGCTTAAGGTAAAAGTTCAGCTTATTACTTGGGATATTGACGAACAGGAAAACAAAACAATTCATGACATTAAAGAACAGGATGTATATTTTGCAGATGTTCCAGTCATGGTTGATTCGTATGAACGTAATGGTCAGTATCGCTTGGGTAGCCAAGGAACTTTTGTCATAAATGGTGTTGATCGTGTTGTAGTAAGTCAGCTACACAAATCTTCTGGTGTTGTCTTTTCAAAAAGCAAAAAAACCAAAGATTTGCGTGGTCGTCCTTACTATTTTGCGCGTATTATTCCAATGCGTGGTTCTTGGTTAGATTTTGAATTTGATACAAGCGATAGCTTGTATGTTCGAATCGATAAGAAGAAAAAAGTATTAGTAACAGCGTTTTTACAGGCACTTGGTATTCCTCGTGAAGAAATCTTACCGAAGTTTTATGATGCAGATATTATCTATGCAGATAGCGGAGTCTTTTATAAAAAACTTGATTCAAACTTATTAGGTTTGCAGATAGTAAAAGACATGCTTCCTTCTGGCGTAGAATCTGATTTTCTTGGTACTAAAGTAACAGACGAAACTTTAAAACAACTTCAAGAATTAGGGCTTGATCGCGTTATCATTCCTAATCTTTTGTTGTTACATAAAGTGACTCGTGTTGATGTTGTTGATCCTTCAACAGGTGAAATTCTTGTTGAACAAGGTGAACCATTAACCGAAGATCTATTCTTAGAATTATTAAAACATAAAAACATTGTTCTTGATTTAGTTCATTCTCATGGCTATACATTCCAGCCGACTATTGCAACGAGTTTATCGAATGATTCATGTAAGTCTCGTGAAGATGCTTTACATGAAATTCATGCAAAAGTATGGCCTGGCGATGTTCCATCTATCGTTGAAGTAAAAGAACGTCTTGATCGTCAGTTTTTCTCAGGCAGCTATTACGACTTAGCGCAAGTTGGTCGTGTACGTATGAATTCAAAATTAGGGTTATCAATTTCGAAAGAAGTTACAACGTTAACAATTGAAGACATTATAGCGACAATCAAATATCTTATTGATTTGCGTGAATGTGGCCTTGGTGAACTTGATGATATTGATCACTTGGGTAATAGACGTGTGCGTCTTGTGGGTGAATTACTTGGTAACCAAGTGTATTCAGCTCTTTCTCGTATTGAAAGAATCGCAAAAGAACGATTCAGAATGCAAGAAGCGCACAATGCTTTAATGCCTCAAGATTTTTTAAATATTAAACCTTTAAGTGCAGTTCTTAGAGAATTCTTTGGCTCAAGCCAATTGTCACAATTTATGGACCAAACTAATCCGCTTGCGGAATTGGCTCATAAACGAAGACTGTCAGCCCTCGGGCCCGGCGGTGTGATGAAAGATCGTGCAACGTACGAAGTTCGTGACGTTCACAACTCTCACTACGGAAGAATTTGCCCTATCGAAACCCCAGAGGGTCAAACGATTGGTCTTATCTCTTCACTTGCAACTTATGCAATGGTGAACGATCTTGGATTTATTGAATCTTCATATCGTCCTGTTAAAAACGGTAAAATTGAAGACAATGTTGTCTTCCTTGATGCCTTTGAAGAATCTGCATTATATATTGCTCAAGCAGATGCTGCTGATGAAGATGGCAAAACTATTACAGAAGATAAAGTAATTGCTCGACATGCGGGTAACTTTATCTTGGTTGATAAAAAACAAGTCAACGCTATTGATTTGTCGCCTCAGCAATTAGTATCTGTTGCAGCAGCTTTGATTCCATTCTTGGAACATGATGACGCCAGTCGTGCCCTTATGGGAGCAAACATGCAACGTCAAGCTGTTCCTTTGATTTTACCTCAAACTCCTTTGGTGGGTACAGGTATGGAATCTGAAGTAGCGCGTTCATCTGGTGCAGCAATTATTGCTGAACGATCAGGTGTTGTGCAGTATGTTTCTTCTGATGAAATTATTGTTGCTTCATCTGAAGCTGAATTTGCTGATGAAGAATCGTGGGTCGACAAAGGTATTACAACGTATCGTTTGAAGAAATTTAATCGTTCAAGTTATAGTACATGGATTCATCAACGTCCTATCGTTAAGGTTGGCGACACAGTTTGTAAGGGCGAGTATCTAACAGATGGTGCATCTCTTACTGATGGAGAGCTGGCACTTGGTGCAAACTTAACGGTTGCGTTTATGCCATGGCGTGGTTACAACTTTGAGGATGCGATTGTTTTAAGTCAGCGTCTTGTTGTAGACAGTGTGTTGACATCGATTTCAATTGATGAATTCACAGTTGAGGCTCGCGATACTAAGCTTGGGCCTGAAGAAATCACAAAAGATATTCCAAACGTGAGTGAAAAAGCTTTATTTCCGCTTGATGAATACGGAATTATTCAATTAGGTTCACGCGTTGTTCCTGGTGATATTTTAGTTGGAAAAGTAACTTTAAAAGGTGACGTACAATATTCTCCAGAAGAGAAATTATTACGTGCCATTTTTGGAGAAAAATCTCGTGAAGTGCGAGATACATCTCTGAGAGTACCACCTGGAGTTGAAGGTACTGTTTCTGACATTAAAATATTTTCTCGTGGCGGTGCTCGAAAAGATAAGCGCTATAAAGAAGATTCAACTCGTAAAGTTGAAAAACTTGAACGTAGTTTAGAAAAATTAATGTTTGCTTTACAAACATCAGTTAAAACTAAAATTGCTACTTTGCTTAATGAGCAAAAACCAATTGGTAAAGTTTCTAAAGATTTGTTAACAAACGACTCTTTTGACGGTGCTAAATTATTAAAAACTGATCTTGAAACGATCTTTGCATTAAAATGTAAAGATACAGACAAGATGGAAAGTTTTGAAAGAGTAAAAACATCGTATGAAACGAAACTTGCGATTTTGAAAAGCATGACAGAAGAAAAAATAGCATTCTATAAAAAGGGTGACGATTTACCTTCTGGTGTTATCAAAGTTATTAAAGTTTACATTACTTCAAAACGAGCAATTTCTGTTGGTGATAAGATTGCTGGACGACACGGTAACAAAGGTATTGTGTCTAATATTTTACCACGCGAAGATATGCCGTACTTGGATGATGGACAATCAGCGGATATTATTTTAAATCCATTGGGTGTTCCGTCTCGTATGAACGTAGGACAGATTTTAGAAACTGTTCTGGGATATGCTGGTAAGAAATTAGGACAAAGACTTCAAGAATTTGTTGATCAAAAGTCTTACGATCTTGTTAAAAGTGCTTTAGAAAAAATCTATGATCCTAAGATTGTTAAAGAAATCGAATCTTCTCATAAAAAAGAAGGTATCATGGACTTTGCACGAAGAACAGCTCGCGAAGGTGTTCATTTTGAAATTCCTATTTTCCAAGGTCCTGATTTTGAAGCGGAAATTCAACCATTGCTTCAAGAATGCGGATTGTCCCAAGGTGGAACATATCAAGTTAGAGATGGTCGAACCGGTGAATATTTTGATCAACCGGTAACTGTTGGAACAATTTACATGATAAAATTGAACCATATGGTTGACGACAAATTACATGCTCGTTCTGTTGGACCTTACTCCTTAATCACGCAACAACCTCTTGGTGGTAAAGCGAATTTCGGGGGACAAAGATTTGGAGAAATGGAAGTATGGGCACTTGAAGCATATGGTGCTGCCTATACTCTTCAAGAATTGTTAACGTATAAATCAGATGACGTGATTGGACGACATAAAGTTTACGAATCTATTGTTCGTGGTACTGATATTCCAGATCCTGGAATACCAGAGTCGTTTAATGTGTTAGTGAAAGAACTTCAAAGCTTAGGCTTACAGATTGATTTATTTAAAGCTGGAAGGGAGGAATTAGGTGTCTAATCAAATTTTACAAAGATTTAGAGAATATGTTCAGCCTGCTCAGTTTAATGCTATTAAATTGCGGCTTGCATCTCCTGATAAAATCAAAGCTTTATCGTATGGTGAAGTGAAGAAAATTGAAACGATCAATTACAGAACATTAAAACCAGAAAAAGATGGGCTCTTTTGTGCTCGAATTTTTGGTCCTGTAAAAGATTGGGAGTGTAACTGCGGTAAATATAAACGTATGAAACACCGCGGTGTTACATGCGAAAAATGTGGCGTTGAAGTTATTCAAGCTCGTGTTCGTCGTGAACGCATGGGGCACATTGAACTTGTTTCTCCGGTTTGTCACATTTGGTATCTAAAAGGTACACCGAGTTATCTCAGCTTTATTTTAGATCTTTCAGTAAAAGATTTAGAACGTATTGTTTATTTTGATTCTTACTTGGTCATTCATCAAGGTAATTCTCCGTTTACTCGGAAATCGATTATCTCGACAAATGAGTTTGAAGAATATCAAATAAATCATCCAGAAGACTTTGAATTTAAAGCTGACAGTGGAGCTCAAGCAGTTAAAGATCTTTTAAAATTGATGGATCTTGGTGCTGAAATTGCACATCTTCAAGAATTATATGCAAATTCAACATCAGTTGCGGCAAAACACAAAATGATGCGTCGCGTTAAAATCTTGTCAGCGTTGAAAGCTGCTGGTCTACGTCCTGAGTGGATGATTATGGATATCCTTCCAGTATTACCACCGGATCTACGACCGCTTGTGCCTATTGAAGGTGGACGTTTTGCTAGTTCAGATTTGAACGAATTATATCGTCGAGTTTTGAATAGAAACGTTCGATTACAAAGATTGTTAGAAATTGAAGCGCCAAGCGTTATTATTAAAAATGAAAAACGCATGTTGCAAGAGGCTGTTGATTCATTGGTTGACAATGGTCGCAGAGGACAGCCTGTTCGCGGTTCAAATAAACGTCCGTTGAAATCACTCAGCGAAATGCTTCGTGGTAAACAAGGTCGATTCCGTCAAAACTTACTTGGTAAACGTGTTGATTACTCAGCTCGTTCAGTGATCGTTGTTGATCCTGAAATGAAAATGAGTCAATGTGGACTTCCAAAAGTTATGGCATTGGAATTATTTAAATCGCATGTGTATGCAGAATTATTACGTTGTGAATTAGCTTCGAACTTGCGTATTGCAAAAAAAATGGTTGAAGAAGCGACAACTGAAGTATGGGATGCGCTTGATACTGTCGTAAAAGGTAAAGTCGTACTTTTAAACCGTGCCCCAACATTGCACCGTTTAGGTATTCAAGCTTTTTATCCAGTATTGGTTAATGGAAAAGCGATCAAAATTCATCCTTTGGTTTGTAGCGCATTTAACGCGGATTTTGATGGTGATACCATGTCCGTACACTTGCCATTAAGCTGCAAAGCGCAAAAAGAATCTGAGCGATTAGTTCTTTCTACAAGAAGCTTACTTTCTCCTTCGAACGGTCAGCCAATAGCGCTTCCTTCACAGGAAATGGTTATCGGATTGTATTACATGACTAAAACTCGTCGATTTGCTCTCGGAGAAGGTACTGTTTTTTCAAGTGAAAAAGAAGTTATCTCTGCATACAATTGTAAGTCTGTTGATTTACATGCAGGTATTAAATTGAGATTGAAAACTGGCGAAATGGCAGACACTACTGTTGGACGGTCGATTTTATACGACGTTATGCCAGATGGTGCTGACTTTTCACTGGTAAATCGATTACTTAGAAAAAGTGATATTGGACGTTTGGTTGAACATATTTATTATAAATTTGGTTCAGACAGAACGGTTCAATTTTTAGAAAAAATCAAAGAACTTGGTTTCAGCTATGCAACATTGGGTGGAATTTCTTTCCCAATGGAAGGATTGATTGAGCCGAAAAGCAAAAAAGCTTCTATTGCTGATGCAGAAAAAAAAGTAACGAAAATTGAAGCATTGTTTAAAAGCGGAGCTATTACTAATGGTGAACGCGAAAACAAAGTTGTGAGCCTTTGGCATCATACAGCAGCTTCAATTGCTCGTGAAATGTATCAACAGTACGAAGAATATGACAATCAAGCGTATGAAAATGCCGATAAATCATTTAAATGGTTTAATCCAATTTTCATGTCAATTGACTCAGGAGCGCGTGGTACTAAAGAGCAGATCAAACAGCTCGTTGCAATGCGAGGATTGATGTCTAAACCATCTGGTGACGTTATTGAAACTCCGGTTAAAAGTAACTTTAAAAGTGGTTTAAACGTATTTGAATACTTTATTTCAACGCACGGGGCCCGAAAAGGTCAAGCCGATACAGCGTTGAAAACTGCGAACTCTGGGTATTTGACACGACGTTTAGTTGACGTAGCTCAAGACGTTGTTGTGACTATGGACGATTGCGGAACACTTGGCCATGTTGTTTTAGAAGACTTGAAAGAGTCTGGTAAAATTATTTACGCATTGATTAAACGTTTAAATGGTCGTGTACTTGTTGCAGACTTGAAAGACAGTTTAACAGGAGAAATTCTTTTCAAACGTGGTCAATTAATTACGAGAAATGAACTTATAGCATTGAAAGATGCATACGTTCTTAAAGCATCAGTACGATCTGTTTTATCATGTCAGGTAAAACGTGGTATTTGCTCTCAATGTTATGGAATGGATTTATCAACAGGAAGGCTGATTGAAGTTGGCGTAGCTGTTGGTGTGATCGCTGCTCAATCAATTGGTGAACCTGGAACACAGCTAACCATGAGAACCTTCCATATCGGGGGTACCGCGAGTTTTGCGGAGCAAGCATTATATCTTGCAAAATATGCAGGACGTATTGAATTCCATGATATTAGAACAGTTGTTGATCGTGATGGTCAAGATATTGTTGTGAGTCGTAAGGGTTGCGTAAGAATTCTTTCCGAAAATGGTCGAGAACTTCAAGAGGTTCAAGTTTCATACGGAGCAACGTTGCTTGTAAAACAAGGTCAAGAAATAAAAGCTGATACTGAAATCGTTAAACTTGATCCGCACAATGATGTGATCATCGGTGAAAAAGAAGGTTATGTTGAATATATTGATTTGATCAATAATATTACGAGCCAAGAAAAAATCGATGAAGCTTCACAAAAATCATTGCGTTATATTTTAGAATTTAAATCAGATAAATATCAACCTGCACTTGCAATCGTTAATAAAGACGAAGATGCGCGCTTGCAGTATTATTTACCGCATGGTTCGTATTTGCTTGTTTCTGATAAGCAAAAAGTTGAAATTGGTGATGTTCTCGTTAAAATTCCAAAAGAAGTTACCAAGACTCGTGATATTACTGGAGGTTTACCTCGAGTGTCTGAGATCTTTGAAGCTCGAATTTCAAAAGATGCTGCAATCATTGCAGACATTGATGGTGAAGTTGCGTTTGGTGGTTTACATCGTGGACATCGTAAAGTAAGCGTTACAGCTGGTGAAAACTCTTTCAACTATTTAGTTCCAAGAGATCGTCAGTTGATTGTTGCAGACGGTGAAAAAGTTAAATCTGGTGATTCATTAACCAATGGACTACCAGTTCTCCAAGATGTTTTAAGAATTCTGGGGCCAGATGTTTTACAAACATACATTGTGAATCAGGTTCAAGAGATCTATCGCTTACAAGGTGTAGATATCGACGATCGTCACATTGAAGTTATTGCAAAACAGATGCTTCGAAAAGTACGTGTTGTTTCTCCAGGTGATTCTGATTTCTTAATCGGTGACTTGGTTGACAAAGTTCACTTTAAAGCTGTCAATGGTGCACTTCGATCAGAAGGTAAAGCGGCTGCGGTTGCTCGACCTGTATTGATGGGTATCACTATGGCATCTTTAGGAACTGAAAGCGTATTCTCTGCAGCATCATTCCAAGAAACAACGAGAATTTTAGCTGAAGCAGCCGTATACGGAACAGTTGATAACTTATACGGATTGAAAGAAAATATTATTGTAGGTAAATTAGTTCCTGCAGGAACCGGTGTGACTTCGTTTAAAGATAAGCACTTAGGTGATGAGGTTTGTGCATAAAAAATAAATAGTAGGCGCGTAGCTCAGTGGTAGAGCACTGCTTTGACGTAGCAGGGGTCAGCGGTTCAATCCCGCTCGCGCCTACCAAAGATCTTAGTATCTTGGTATGCACAAATAGATTTGAAAAATATGAATAAGATACAGTCAAAATATAAATAAGGTTGTTATGTTAACACAAGTAGAAAAATTAGCGCTCATCAAAGAATTTGGCAAAAATGAACAAGATTCTGGTTCAACAGCAGTGCAAATAGCTCTTTTGACAAAAAATATGGCTGTAGTACAAGCTCATTTAGGAGTTCACAAAAAAGACTTCAGTACACAACGTGGATTGATGCAAATGGTAAATGACAGAAAACGACTTTTAATCTATCTAAAAAAATGTGACGAAGCTAGTTACAGCGATGTGATTAAACGTCTTGGAATCAGAAAATAATTTATAACGATAGTGAGATAAATAGAATGGTCAAAACTTTTAAGTTAAAAAGTCTTGGATACGAGGTAACAGTTGGAAAATTTGCAAATCAGGCTGATGGATCAGTTTGGTTTCGACATAAAGATACTGTTATTTTAGCAACAGCTGTTATGGCAGAAACAAAAAGCTTTATGGGTTTCTTACCTCTTTCTGTAGATTACCGAGAATATTTTTCTGCTGCAGGAAAAATTCCAGGTGGATACCTTAAAAGAGAAGGTCGTTCTTCCGATCAAGAAGTTTTGGTAAGTCGTTTGATCGATCGATCAATTCGACCACTTTTCCCTTCCTATTTCTTCAATGAAGTACAAGTCCTTGCAACTGTTTATTCACTTGATAAAGATGCGCTTCCAGCGCCATTGACATTGCTTGCAGCGTCAATTGCATTATCAATATCAAGAATTCCTTTCGGTGGACCGGTTGGCGCAGTCCAAGTCGGCCGCAACGAAGGAAAATGGATTATGAATCCAACAAGAGACGAGTTAGCAAATTCTGATGTAACATTAATGGTTGCTGGAACTAAAGAAGGTCTTTGCATGGTTGAAGGAAATGCTTCTGGCATTTCTGAAACAGAATTAGTCGATGCATTGTTTACTGCTCATGAGTCAATCAAAGAGCAAGTAGCATGGCAAGAAGAAATTTGCAAAGAAGTGGCTGTTGCAAACAACACAACATACCAAGATGGTTTTGACTGGACATCATGGCATAACAAAGCTGTAACTTTTTTAACTTCATCACGAATTGATGAAATTTTTAAAGTTGGTTCAGAAAAACAAGCATTAAAAGATGCAATTAAAAAAATCAAAGTAGCATTTCATGCTGAGCATGTTGGTCAACACGTGGTTGCTAAAAGTGAAGAAGAAAACAAAATTAATTATGTTTTCGATTCAGTTCTCAATGACGCAGTTGGCGTTGAAACATTAAAACGTAAAGTACGTGTTGATGGTAGAAATTTTACAGATATTCGTAATATCTCTACAGAAGTAAACTTACTTCCATCAGTTCATGGTTCTGCATTTTTCCAACGTGGTCAAACACAAGCACTTGTCAGTGTAACTTTGGGTAGTGGAAAAGACGCTCAAAGAATTGATGATCTTTTTGAAAATGAACCAATTGATATTGGGTTTATGTTGCATTATAACTTCCCTCCATTCTCTGTAGGTGAAGCTAAACCAATGCGCGGACCTGGGCGTCGAGAAATTGGACACGGACATTTAGCAGCTTCTGCTATTAAACGTGTACTTCCTTCAAAAGAAGACTTTCCGTACACCATTAGAATTATTTCTGACATCTTAGAATCTAACGGTTCTAGCTCTATGGCATCAGTCTGTGGATCGACAATGGCTCTTATGGATGCTGGCGTTCCGATTACAGATATGGTTGCTGGTATTGCTATGGGACTTTTACATGCTGAAGGCGGAAATTTCCAAGCGATTACTGATATTACTGGATTTGAAGATGCTTTAGGTCTAATGGATTTTAAAGTTGCTGGTACAAAATCAGGAATTAATGCAATCCAAATGGATATTAAATACAAAGGTGGATTACCTCGTAGAGTATTTGAACAAGCTTTAGCGCAAGCACAACAAGCTCGTCTTCACATTTTGGGTGAAATGAATAAAGTTATGACTGAGCCTAACAAAGAGCTTAATCCTCGTGTTCCTCGTATGATTTCAATTCAAATTGATCCAAACAAAGCTGGTGCAATTATCGGTTCTGGCGGAAAAATTATTAAAGAAATTATCGAACACACTGGAACAACAATTGATATTGAAGGTTCTGTTGTTAACATCTTTGGAGCACCAGGGTCAAATATTGACATGGCTGTTGCATGGGTGAAAATTTTAGCTGATCAACTCGAACAAGGTATGATCTTAGAAGGTTATATTGCTCGAACATCTGACTTTGGTTTATTTGTAGATATTGCGCCGGGTAAAGCTGGACTCTTGCATATCTCAAAAATACCAAAAGATAAACAAAGAAACCTTGATCAATTTTACAGAATTGATGACAAAATTATGGTTATTGTTGATGATTTTGATCCTGAATCAGGAAAAATACGTTTAGATTTTGCTGATAAAAACGCACGATAATTAAACGCACAGTAAATTAATAAGTGGGTTATGGCTCTTGTATGGAAATAACAGAATTTTTTGCACAAAGTACTGAATCTTTTGTAAAAAATCATTCCGTTATTCTTTTTACAGGTAAAAGCTATAGCCCACTTTTTTTTGATCGAGCTTTAGTTTTTCTTCAAAAAAAATTAGGCCAACCACTCAAAAAAATAAATCTGGACCAAGAGTTTACTGCGATTCAAATTGCGTTGCATACAAGCTTTTTGGGACAAACACAGATCTATTGTTTTGGTGATCTTTCTCTTCTTTCTTCTAAAAAGAAAAAAACAGATTGGATTAAATTTATCCAATCGTATCAAGGTCCACATACGATCATTGGATTTTTGTGTGATGAGGATAATCTTCCTTTATCATCGTCTCAGTCTTCCTTATTGCAAGTTTCTATTGCCGAATCTTACAACAGTGATCAAATAAAAAAATTATCATTTTTATACGACAGCTTAAAACCAGAAGTAGCAGCTCATTTTTTTGCGAAATTATATCGTATCAATTCGCAATATTCACTTGATCAGATTTGTTTGCTGCAAGATTACAGCGGCCTGCTTGGCAAAAGTATGGATCTTTTTTTTGATGATTGGGTCGAAAAATTAGTGGTATCTGATATTTCATTATTTTATTTGAGCCAACTATTTTTTGAAAAAAAAGCAGAAGAGTTTTTTGTAAAATGGTCAGATGTTAGACCTTATTATTCTGATCAATTTTGGACAACGTTTTTTTCAGAACAATTATTTAAAGCATATTTTTACGTGCAGTGGCAGGGCCGAGTGCCTGTTGATCAAAAGCAAATTACGTTTGGATTACCATTTTCTTTTTTAAAACAAGATTGGAAATTGTACACATTGTTTGAGCTGCAAGCATCGCACCAAAAAATGTATGAAATTGACCTTGCATTAAAATCTGGTGGCAGCTCCTATCGTCTTGATGCGTTTTTTGCATTATTCTTCTCTGGCGACTTTTCGTAAGTTTTAAAAAATAAAAGTTTAAATTTAAAAAGGCGCATGGAAACTGCGCCTTTTTCGTTGTTTTAATTTTCTTCAGAAACCGAATGTTTTTGATATCGACCTGGTTGAAGTATTCCACCAGAGATAACCAGAGCAGTTGCCTCTTGACGAGTTAAATCTGTTTCTACAAATGACTCAGCTGGCAGCATAACAAAACTACCTGTTGCAGGATTTGGCGTATGTGGCACATAAATGCCAAATAATTTCTTTTCAGAAATTTGAGTTGGAATTTCTTTCGTTAAAAACCCGATGCTGTACATTCCTTGGCGTGGAAACTCAATGATAACAACTTTTTTAAAGCTTGCTTGATCATGCGCAGTGAAAGCATGAGTTAGCTGCTTTGTTGCTAGATAAATAGTTTTTATCATAGGAATGCGAGCAAAAAAATCTTCAATCATATGAATGATCGGTTTAAAAATAAATGCTTTTACTAAAATCCCTAGAAGAAAAATAAAACCGATTAAAATAAAAATTTCATGCTGTGGAATTTCCTGTACAACGGGAATATGTAAGTTTTTTATAGGCAGCAGTAAGCCTTTAATCATGTTGAAAAAAAAGCTGAAAAAACCATAGGTAATTATTATGGGAATTAAAAAAATTAATCCTGTTCCAAATAAGTGTTGAAGATACGCACCTGGACTATGATATAGATTTTTAATTTGCATTGAGCTCCTTTTTACATTCATTTTTTACGGTTTCTAAAATTATTTTTGCTTGTGCTTGGTCAATATGCTCAACCATGATGCGTAGGATTGGTTCAGTGTTTGATGGTCGAATTACAATACGTCCTTGCTCTGGTGATAGCGCAACTTTTGCAATGATTGTATTAATCGTTTTTTGATCTATTCCTGCAGAAAGAGGCAATGTTTCATGAACTTGAAATAGTTTTTTGTAAGGATGTAGGTTTACATTTTTACCTGATGCCAGCGTGTCGAAAAACATAAGAGAGGCAAAAATTCCGTCACTGCAAAAGGCATGATCCATCATGGTAATATGACCACATGTTTCTGCGCCAAGGTACGCTTGATTTTCAATGAGTGCATCAATAACGTTTCGTTCACCAACAGGAGTTTTGATTAATTTTTTACGTTGTGACGTAAAGTACTGCTGCAGTCCGCCATTGCTCATAATCGTTGCTACAACGATGGGATTTTGAAAATATTGTTGGTGTTGCGCGATAACCGCTAGAATATCATCACCATCAAATATCTGCCCAAGATTGTTGGCGATAATTACTCGATCGCCGTCACCATCAAAAGCGCATCCCCAGTCAGCTTGATGCTGCTTTATAGCCTCTTGTAATAATTCTGATTTTCCACATCCTGAGTCTTTATTAATGAGGCTGCCATCGAGTGTGTTGTTAATTGCAATAGTTGTGATACCGCATGCTTTAAAAATTCGCTCTGCAATTTTTGCTGTTGCACCGTGCGCACAGTCTAAAACAACTTTTAAATTTTTATACGGAGCGTTATCGAGTTGATTGACCACTTGAGTTTCATAAAACGAGATTATATCGAAATCGACGACTGTGCCTTTTTCATCATCTTGAAAATCTTCCAGCGTTGTTGGATCTTGTACGATTTCATGAAAAAGGCTTGAAATTTCTTCTTCCATTTCTATGTTGAGATATCCAAATTCTGTTAAAACTTTTATGCCATTGTACTCAGCTGGGTTGTGAGACGCTGTGACGACAATTCCAAGAGCAAACATTTTTTCGTTATCGTCTTCTTCATCATACTCATCATCATAGTCTTGCTGATCTTCTTCGTCATCAAGTGTGTAATCTTTAATTGCTTTTGCTACAAAAGGCGTTGGCGCAATACCTGCATCAAATACATCATGACCGAAATAAGTAATACCTTTGATCAGCGCGTTTTTTATCGATTCGCTTGAACTTCTGGTATCTGTTGCTATTAAAATGTTGCATGGTTCATCAAATTCTTGTGCAAGTAAAGCACCAATGCCGTAACCGATATTTTGCATGTCTTTAGGGTTTACAAGACCTTGATTAACTTTATTTCTGATACTGCTGTTGGTAAAAATATTTGAATTTTTTGTCATAACTTTATTCATGATTCCGATCTTTACCTGATATTTGTATGGATATATGGGATGGTATTAAGTCTATCAGTTTTACAGAGTCTGGTAAGAAAAGATTTTCCCTGCTGAGCTGAATTTCATGATTGCCATCATCAAAACTTGATGCATCGATGTGAACTGCACTTTGCAATGGATCAAATTGATAGATCTCTTTACGAGGTCCAGAAATTTTTATCATAACGTTGTCTGGTGCCAAAATAGTTCGTGATGACTGCTGCTCACTTTGGTAAAAACAGAGCGGTACGTTTTGATCAATGGTTGTCCATTGATATTGTGAAACAAAAAACCAAAGCATGTACCCAATGAAAACTGATGAAACTTTAGTGAAGTGGGGGTGTGCTGTGAGAGCTATCATGTTTTGGGGTATTGTATTTTTGATCATACATAGTTCCTTTTTTGTCATGAGTTAAAGGGTGCTGTCTATCGTGCATAATTTCTTTGCCGCATTTGAGTAGTTGGTCAATTGTTACGGCTTGCAAGCATTTTCCTTGATACCAAAGTGCATGTTGATTGCTAGAAGCGTTGATGAGGAAAATAAAAGCATCAGTTTTTTTTGTAAGCAGAGTTGCAGCTTCATAATTTTGCGTAACAATATCTTGTTCGTTTAACAAAAGTAATTCCTGTGTCAGGTTTTTTTGCCACGTTACGTTAACGCTATGGACAACTCCTGAGCGTTGTACCCATAAAATAGTTGGGTTACTTAGAGCAGTGCTTGAAAGTAGCAGGTCGGTAATTTCTTGTTGAATTGGCAGCTGCAACATGTATGGCGCATGCAGAAGGGTGTCAAGATGATCTGCTCGCTGCACAATGCACATAATTTGTTTTTTTTGATATGAAGCTACAAGACAAGATCGGGTTAGAATTTCGAGCCAATTTTTATTGGGAATTGTTTGAGGAGTGATGTGCTTGCTAGAACTAACCACAAAGTTTTTCTGAATTTGTTTTTGATGAACAACAATGCAAAAAACAACTAATGCTGGAGAAAATAAAAGCATGGTGTAAAAAAGAATACTGCACGAAAGATAATAACTGGTAAAAAGTAATGCAAAATAGCCGTAGGAGTAGAGCAGCAGTGGTTTTGTATGATCGCTTTTCAACCATGCAAAAGATTTATAGGTAACAAAGATAAACAAAGATAATTCGATATAATTTTGATAGGAGTACAGGCCTAATTGCTGAGCACAAAAATCAAAAAGATAATGAAAGGGGTAGAAAGCGAGCATTCATTTTTCCTTTTTTGGTTGTATCATATATTTATTATAAAATTTGATATTTTTGAATCTAAAAGGAACCTCATGAAAAAGCAAGAGATCGTACTTACAGGTGATAGACCAACCGGTCCACTGCACATTGGACATTATGTTGGATCACTTCTCAACCGTGTTAGCTTGCAAGATATTTACAAGCAATATGTCATGATCGCAGATATTCAAGCGCTTACTGACAATTCTGCAAATCCGGCAAAAGTTCGTGAAAATGTTATGGAAGTCGCTTTAGATTATTTGGCTGTTGGTATTGATCCTGCAAAAACAACAATTTTTATTCAATCGATGATTCCAGAAATTGCCGAACTTACCATGTTTTATTTAAATTTGGTAACCGTCAATCGATTGCTTCGTAATCCAACGGTTAAAACGGAAATTCAACAAAAAGGATTTGGAGAGTCTGTACCCGCTGGATTTTTAATGTACCCAGTCAGCCAAGCTGCTGACATTACAATCGTAAAAGGTACCATTATTCCTGTCGGAGAAGATCAACTTCCTGTTATTGAACAAACTAATGAAATCATTCGCTGCTTTAATCGTACCTATCAAACAGATATTTTTCCTGAAGCAAAGGCACTAATTCCTAAAGTATCTCGGTTGGTAGGGCTTGATGGACAAGCAAAAATGAGTAAAAGTTTAAACAATGCAATCTTTTTAGGTGACGATGAAGACACGCTTAAAAAACGTATTATGAGCATGTACACTGACCCAGGTCACTTACATGTCAGTGATCCAGGCAAAGTTGAAGGTAACGTTGTTTTTGTGTACCTTGATGCATTTGATCCAGACGTAGCTAAGGTTGAAGAACTTAAAGCTCATTATCAAAAGGGCGGACTTGGCGATGTGGTGCTTAAAAAATATTTATTTGAAGTACTGAATGCCATGTTGACCCCGATTCGTACTCGAAGAGCTGAGCTAGCCCAAGATCGTGGTGAAATGATGCGCATGCTGCTTGCTGGAACTGCAAAGGCTCGGGAAGCGAGTGCTCAGACTATGCAAGAAGTGAAAAAAGCTTTAATGCTTGATTATTAAACGACATAATCAGTCATACCTGACATTGATTTGTGAGTTAGATGAAGTAAAAATCATCTAACTCTTCTTTTTTAAGGCCACTTTCTGTAAGAGTAAAACCAGCCAGAAAGGTGATGAAAACAATCATTAATTAATATTTCAACCAAACCGTTTACCCATTTGCCCAATTGTGGTATCTTTTGGTTTAAATAAGTAAAACCAATCATGAGGAAGAAATCATCATGAAAAAGAAACAAGACATAGTAAAAGTAGATTCTCGTAATCGTATTACGATTCCTAAAAAGATGAGCAATGAGTTAGATCAAATTTATAAGATCTATCAAAAAGATGGTAACATTGTTCTTGAGCCTGTTCAGCAAGTTTCAGAACGCGAACAATGGATGCTTGATCCAAAGAATACAGAAATATTAAAGCGTTTGAAAAAATCTTTAGAAGAAAAACCAACTATAAAATTTAGTGAGTTTAAAAAAACCTTGAAGATAAAATAGTGATTACTTTTGAATTGATTTTATCTGATGATGCTGCTGATTCTCTCATAGAGTTGAAAACCGATGCTTCAAAAAAACGCATATTAAAAGATGTAGTAAAAACTTTGAAGTTGATGGAAATGAATCTTAGGCATCCTTCGCTAAACACTCATGAGTACCATAATTTTAAAGGGCCAAAGGGTGAAAAGGTTTTTGAATCGTACGCTCAGCAAAAAACAGCTGGAGCTTACAGAATCTTTTGGTGCTACGGTCCAGACAAAGGCGAAATCACTATTCTTTTAATCATTCCACATCCTTAAATTTAGCTTTTAAATGAGAGCTCTTGCCTTACAACAGGAGCTCTTTTCTCATGTAAAGCTGTGCTTGTGATCGTGAAATTTCCTATTAAATCAGCTTTTTTCATCTAACTCTTCCTTTTTAAAGCCAATTTTTTATACACTCTTTATAGAATTAGGGGTTCTATATCGGGGTATATCATGAATAAAATCAAATTTTCTAAAGATAAAAGTAAATTTTTGCCGACAGTTTCAATGCTCATTTTCGGTCTTCTTTTTATAGCGTCCATCTCGATCTATTGGCGTTATGGTACGCAGTCAACTGATACTATTATTCATCAAGATGTTATGATGCTTCAAAAAATATTTAAGCAGATACATAACGACTGTAGCATTGTGAGCTTTGCTCACAGCAAAAATAATATCGATTTTTTAACAGTTAAGCAGTTTGTTGGCCCTGAAGTAGGTGCTATGAGTCTTGGCTTTTCTAGTCAATGGAAAGGTCCATATTTGAAAGAAAACCCAACAATTAATCAGCAGGTGTATCAAATATTACAAACGAAAACAGGCTGTTTTATAGTTCCTGGTGATGGTGTTGTGCTGAGCAATGGTAAAAAAATTGGTGTTGATTTTGTATTAGACGAAAATTCTGACATGGATGAAATGATGCAAAATCCTGAGTGCTTAAAATCATCAGCTGGTGCATTGGTTGCCCAAATACCTGTGATTTCAAAAAAGTTACAGGATTTTATACAGCATCCATTTGCATTTGATGATATCGATTAGAAAAATATTTATTTTTGTAGGGGGAGAAGTTTCATGAATAATTACAAAATGTACATTCAGATACTGTGCTTGAGTGCACTGTTCCACTCATCTATATTTGCGATGAGAACAACTGGGGTTACTTTATCAAGTAAGCCATCATCATGGACGACTAAAGGATTTAGTTATGGTCAACAACAGGTACAACCTGTGCAAGTGCCACAAGCAACGGTAAATTCTGCTGCAGCTAGTCAAGTTCAAGCAGAAATGCAGGATTCATCAGCTGTATTATCTGCTGCACCATGGACCATGAAACGGTTTATGACACTGCGACCATCATGGTGGTCTAGAGCTGCAGAGCAAGAACAAGTACAAGAAGCTCCAAATCTTTTTAAAGATTTTTTACAAAAATATCATCAACATGAAAGATGGTTGCAAACTAATGTAGACTCTCAAGTCTTAAACTTTTTTTCACCACTTTTAGATAAATATAGTCGAGCTCATAAAGACTTTGTAAGCAGTCCAACTGATGAAAATGCACAACAAGCATTGATTGATATGTCTGCTCATATGGATCAATTTATTAAAAATTATTATATGAATCGGCCTATGTACGCCGAGCTGGCAAAATTATCTCAAAGTTTTATAGATAATGATCAAAATACTCTTGAGATCAGAAATCATGGTTTACAAGGTATAGAAAAAATGGAAAAAGTTCTTAGGGATTATAAATATGGATCTGGTGCTCAAAGATTTGCTGCACAATCAGATCCAAAAGCAGAACAAAAAGGTCCAAAATTAGCAAGAGACTCTCAGTCAGGTATATTTAAAGGGTCTGGGATACAGCGTATGTATAATGCAACTACTTTATAAATTAAAATGAAATTAGAGAGCTCTTGCGATAAAATAGGAGCTCTCTAATTTTTTTATAAACAAAATTTAAAAATGAATTTTATATGATTTGTAAAAACGAACCATCGATTTTTTTTGTGCCGTGATGCGTGAAGTGAACGGTCACAAAAGTTTTATCGCCTTTTTGTTCCACATGGTGTGCTATTCCGAGTCCAAAAGTTGCATGCTTAACTGCTTGTAAACGACGAATATGCAGTTGCTTAGCAGAAGGTGTTTGAGTTGCAGTATTATTGTTTACTACTGATGCAGCAGTAGTCGTTTGCGGTGTACGAGGTTGATACACAGGTTGATCCTTTGGAGCTTTTCTATTTCCAATCCAGTCTTCAAAAAAGGTTGAAAAACTTGATCTGCTCCAGTGAGCAGCTTCTTGTTGAATCATAAGGTGTTGTGGTATTTCACTAAGGAATCTGGATGGACGCTGTTGGTCCATTTTTCCATACACGTTGCGAAATTTGCTATGTGTAATGAGTAACTTTTGGCATGCTCGTGTGATTCCAACGTAAAATAATCGACGTTCTTCCTGCACGTTTTCTTGACCGATTGATTGGTTGCTTGGAAGAATCCCTTCTTCAAGTCCTACCAAAATGACGGTTGGAAATTCTAAACCTTTTGCACTGTGCAGTGTCATCATGCTAACGCGATCAACAGAGCTGTCATCTTTTTTGATCTGTTCTTGCATGAGTGAAATGTCATCTAAAAATTGTAACAGACCCGCTGCGGTATGCTCATCAAAATACTCTGCTGCTCGTAAAAATTCAGCAACGTTTTCTCGTTTTACTTCAGCTTCAGCTTTATCAAAACTTTCTTGAAGGTATGAAATGTACTGAGTTTGTTTGATAAAATGCTCAAGCGTGCTGGTAACATTCATAGTTGTTACATCATGCGATGACGAGCTTGAATTTTCGACTTCAGACTTTGCAAACGATTCAGCTTTGAACAATTTTACAAAGCTTTGCACTGATGCTATTTGCTTCATGGGAATAAGTCCGCAATTGATCACAATGGATGCAACTTCTTGAAATGTTGAAAATGGATTTTCATTCCAAGTTTGTAAAAATGTTTCTTCAAACTTTTCACCAAGGCCTCGAAGAGGGCAGTTAATAGCTCTGAAGAATGAAATTCGATCAAAAGGATTTTTTAAAAGTCGCAAATATGCGAGCAAATCTTTAATTTCTTTTCGTTCATAGAATTGAATGCCGCCAATGATTTTGTAGGCAATTGATTCTTTGATCAAAGCTTCTTCGATGATACGCGATTGATAATGCGTTCGATATAAAATGGCAATCGACGATTTCTTTTCTTTTTTTGCAATCAAATTAATCAAGTGAGCAATGGAATATGCTTCTTGTAAATCAGAAAGACATTCAAGCAGTAGCGGTTGGTGCTGCTCTGTGCTTGCAGACCATAATTGTTTGTGATTTCTATCAACGTTGTTTTTAATAATGCTGTTTGCAATATTTAAAATTTGCTGGGTCGATCGATAATTTTGTTCAAGTTTAACTGTTTGAGTATTTTTAAATTCTTGATTGAACTCTAAAATGTTTTTAACTGTTGCACCGCGCCATGAATAAATTGATTGATCTTCATCTCCCACAGCACATATCGAATCAACAACGATTTGATTGTTTTGTAGAGTCATTTGCTTTAAAAGTTCATGCTGAATCAAGTTTGTATCTTGATACTCATCAACTAAGATATGACGATGACGTTGTATGTGTGCTTGTTTAAATTGTGGATTGCTTTCAAAAAGATGAAATGTTTTATACAAAAGATCATCAAAATCTAAATAACTGCTTAATTTTTTTTGTTGTTCGTACGCATTGTACAGTTCCATGAACTGCTGAGCGTGATGCATATTCCAGACTGGTAATTCCTGGTGAAGTGTGTCAGCCATTTTGTATGAAGAAAAAAGAGGAAGCAGTTGTTTTGGATTAAATAATTTATCCAGTCCACGATCTTTTATGATTGATTGCAACAGTTTTTGTCCATCTGCAGAATCGATGACAGAAAATGGTTGAGCTTGAAGTAAGGCAGCATTTTTTTTGAGTAGTTTTAAACAGTACGCATGAAAGGTCGCAATTGTTGGTTTCGTGCGTAAGTTTGGCAAAAATTGCTCAATACGATGCTGCATTTCTTGAGCAGCTTTGTTGGTAAATGTCAGAGCAATAATTGATGAAGGCTCAACACCATGATTTAAAATTAAGTTTGTGATACGTGCTGTGATCACACGTGTTTTACCTGATCCAGCTCCAGCGATTACCAAAAATGAGCCGTCTTTTGGCGTGACGGCTGATTTTTGCTCTTGATTTAAACTACCTTGCACGAAATTATTAAAAGCAGCTTTTGCCTCAGGACTACGATGAACATCATTAAGAATTGTTTGTGCGTATGTATCAGCATTATCATTATTGCTGAACAATGTTCTTAATTCTGATTGCGACTGAGATGATAAAGACTCATCATTGTCATTTTCGTCATACATAGCCTGCGTGTCCGTCGAAGCCTGGGCGAAGTCGGAAGGATCTAGGTTTAAACCTGCCTTATGTTTTTCGTGCTCGTTCATTATTTTGTTTTATCCTGTTTTGATTTTGCCTTATCTTGTTCCGGCTTCCATGATGCTAAATATCTTTTCAGTGGAGCTGTGCCATCAGGTTTAATGCAGCTGATTGCAACATGCGGCTGATCGCCAAATTCTTCTAAGCGTTTTTGCAGTTCTTTTTTAGTGATTTTATCAGCTTTATTAAATACAAATAAAATCTGCTTTTTCACATTGATTTCTTCAAGTGTTTTTAAAACAACATCAATGTGATTTTTCCAGTTGTTGTCAGCAATGTCGGTGACTACAAGTAGAAGCGATGCGTATGAAAGCTCTGCAAGCGTTGATTTAAATGACTCGATCAATTGATGAGGAAGCTGCTGGATAAATCCGACGGTGTCAGAAAGTAAACCAACTTTTCTAGTACCTATAAAAAGCTGACGAGTCGTGGTGTCAAGCGTTGCAAACAATTGATCTTTTGCAAGCACATCACTATGAGTCAACACATTTAAAATGGTTGATTTACCAGCGTTGGTATATCCAACAAGGCAAATGAGAGGTACTTTTTGCGTAAGTCGCTGTTTGCGCTGAGCGCCACGTGCTTTTTCGATTTTTTCTAAATGTCCTTTAAGCGTCAGGATAGTACGGCTTAGATAGCGAATTGTTGCTTCTTTAACCGTTTCACCAGGTCCACTGCGAATACCGACTGTTCCGGCCTGTTGATCAAGGTGCACTCCGTGTCCAGTAACGCGTGTTTTTGCAAATTGAAGCTTAGCAATTTCTACTTGAATTTTACCTTCAGCCGTGACAGCAGATTTTTCAAAAATCGCTAAAATCAAGCGAGTTCTATCCATTAAAGGACAGTCGAAAACTTCATGTAGATTACGCTCTTGTTGACCAGACAGAGTGTCTGAGACAATGATTTCTTCAAAATTGCCTTCATCGAAAATAGTTTTGATTTCACTCAGTTTTCCTTTGGTGAAATAATGACCAGATTCAATGGTTCGTAATTTTATTTTGAGCAGTACGTAGTCAACAATGCCGTATGTTTTAGCTAAATTGAGAAATTCTTCATAGTAAGCTTCAATATCATCTGTTTTGTTATTTGGAGACTGTACTCCAACAAGCAACGTTTTTTTATAAAACGTTGTTGATATCAGTTCGTTTTTTGCCATAAGATTAATAACTTTCTTACTTTTAAAGTGGAGGTCGTAATAACAGTGTACTAGAAAAGTGCTGTTGAGTGTAGTTATTTTATAGCAAGAGGGGGCGATTTTTGTTATACTAACAGTTAAATTGATAATTAAAGCCGTGATCCTATGGAAAGAATCTATGTTTGATTTTTTAACAAAAAAGTTTTCTGGAATATTTGCCTCGCTAACGGGCAAAAGTAAATTAACCGAACAAAATTTGCAGCAGGTCCTTGGACAAATTAAAGACAGCTTGCTTGAATCGGACGTTGCCTACGAATCTGTGCAGACTTTTGTAGATGGTGTGCAGCGTGAAGTCGTTGGCCAAAAGGTGGTTGCATCGATGAATCCATCTGAGCAATTTGTTAAAATTGTGTACGATCGGATGCTTTCTTTTTTAGGTGGTCAGTATCTTGCCGAAGGTTTCAATTTTCAAATTCCATCGGTGATTATGGTTATGGGGCTGCAAGGTTCTGGTAAAACTACATCGATTGGAAAGTTAGCCTACTTCATAAAAAAACAAGCAGAAAAGCACGGCAAAATAAGAAAAATTCTTTTTGCGTCAGTAGACTTTTATAGACCGGCAGCGCTGGAACAATTACAGGTGCTGGCAGGGCAGGTCAGTGTTGATTTTTATAGATCGCCACAGACGGACCCGGTGCTGGCAGCTCGAGATATTTTGAATTATTATAAACAGCATGGATATGAATATTTATTTTTTGATACAGCTGGTCGTTTGCACATTGATGAATCGATGATGCAGGAGCTACAAACAATCAAAAAAATTATGCAACCAAAGTATAGCTTTATGGTGCTTGACGCTATGACAGGGCAAGAGTCACTTAACGTTGCTAAATCTTTTGAAAAAACTGTTGGATTTGACGGAGCGATACTTTCAAAAATGGATAGTGATGCTCGCGGTGGAGCTGCTTTTTCATTTAGATATGAATTGAAAAAGCCTATTTATTTTATGGGCGTTGGGGAAAAAGTAGAAAACTTAGAGATCTTTCGTCCTGAACGCGTGGCAAAGCGCATGCTAGGGATGGGAGATGTGCTGACATTGATGGAACAGGCTCAGGATAAAATTAAACAATCTGAGCAAGAAAACATTGCGAAATCGATCATGTCCGGCAGTATCACGCTCAATGATTTTGCTCAACAGTTAAATATGATGTCGAAATTGGGATCAGTTTCGTCGATTATGAAATTTATGCCAGGTATGGCCTCAATGAAAGTATCAGCAGAAGACGCTGAAAAAAGTGATAAAGAACTTAAAAAATTCCGAGCTATTTTGAGCTCGATGACTCCAAAAGAACGATTAAAGCCTGAAATCATCGATGGTTCTCATAAGAAAAGAATCGCAAGTGGAGCAGGCGTTGACATTTCTAGCGTAAATCTTTTAATGCAAAGGTTTGAACAAAGTAAACAATTTGTTAAGCTGCTAAAGAAGAATCGTTTTTTTAAGTAAAATTATTTTTATAAATGTGTAATTGTTTAACTCTATCTAAAAGGATTGCCGAATGGCAGTGAAAATTCGTTTTGCCCGTATTGGCAAAAAACATGCACCAATCTATCGTATTGTTGCAATTGATTCTCGCAGAAAACGAGATGGTATGTTCCTGGAAAACCTAGGTACTTACGATCCTAAAACTAAACAACTTGTTCAGTTTCATGATGACCGCATAGCGTACTGGGTTTCAGTCGGTGCAGAAATCACTGATGCTGTTGTGCGTTTGATGAAAATCAAAAGCAAACAAAACCCTGTAGATCAGGAAAAAACAGAAGTTGCTCCTAAAGTGGCAAAAGCTGTAGCTAAAAAACCAGCTGCGAAAACAGAAGCAACTGAAAAAGCTCCTGTGATCAAAAAATCAAAACCAGCTGCTAAGTAGACTTTAGTTATTTAAAATCCTTACTGCGTAAAATTGTTGTATGAATGTTTCCATTTTGACGTTGTTCCCTGAATTATATCAGTCATTTTTACAAACAAGCTTACTCAAACGAGCACAAGAAAAAAAACTTGTTTCTTTTTCTTTGCACAATATGTTCGACTACGTACAACCGAAAGAACGAATTGATGCTCCTACGTTTGGGCATAGCTCAGGAATGTTGATTCGGCCTGATGTGATTGAACATGGAATTGATGAAGCTGAAAAACAATTTGGAAAATCTTTTAAGATTTTTTTATCTCCGCAGGGTTCTAAATTAACTCAACATAGCGCACAAAAATTATGGCAAAAGATAGCATCGCAGCAGCATGTGATGCTATTTGCAAGTCGGTACGAAGGAATTGATGCACGCGTTGAAGAGCAGTACGCTGACGAAATTATTTCCGTTGGTGATTTTGTTGTGATGGGTGGAGATATTCCTGCGATGCTTTTGCTTGAATGTTTGTTGCGGTATATGCCAGGCGTTGTAGGAAAAGAAGAATCGGTAACGTTAGATTCTTTTTCTGGAGCGTTTGTTGATCATCCGGAATATACTAAACCGGTTGAGTGGAAGGGCAGAGTGGTTCCAGAAGTTTTACGATCGGGTAACCACGGCGCCATTGCAAAGTGGCGTCAAGAAAAATCAGTAGAATTGACGGTAAAAAAACATTTTGATTGGATGAGATCTTGTCTGCTTACGCCGGCAGAAAGAGAGTTAGCGTCGCGCTATATTCCTTCTCACTATGTTGCTTTAATGCATACAGGCATTGTGCTAAAAGATGGACGAATTGGAACGACATCCATTACGTCAATTGATGTGCATGACATTGCCAGATCAAGCGCTACCTATAATTTAAAAAATTATTTCCTTGTGTCGCCCCTGGTAGATCAAAAAAAGATGATTCAAGATCTTTTAGATTTTTGGCAAGAAAAAGAAGTTGGTGGTGAGTACAACAGTGATCGACATGAAGCTATGAACCGAGTGATTATGGCAAACGGTCTTGCTGATGTTATTGCTGCCATTGAGAAAAAAGAAGGCAAAAAGCCAATTATTTTAGGAACTTCTGCAAAATTTGCACCAGGTGATCCTAGAATGATTTCGTATCACGACCAAGAAAAGGTATGGAGTAATGACCGTCCCGTATTGATTTTACTGGGCACGGGGCATGGAATGGCTGAAGAATTGATGAAACAATGCGATTTCATATTGCAGCCAATTCAGGGCTTTAGCAAATTCAATCATTTGTCAGTTCGCTCTGCTGCAGCGATTATTTTTGATAAATGGCTAGGGTTTGCGCTACAAAAATAAAAATGGATAAAAATTGTTGGGTAAAAAATATCGTGTAAATTTGTCATTCTGCTTAATTTAAGGTACTCTTTACCATAAGCAATGAAATGATTGATAAGGGTTAAAAAACATCATGAAATCTAAAAAAATAAACAAAGAAACGATTCAAGAACTCGCTGTTAAAGAAACAGGATTTCCAGCATTTGGTATTGGCGACGTGATTGAAGTTTCTCAATGGGTACTTGAAGGTACTACAAAAAGAATCCAAGCTTTCCAAGGTAACGTTATAGCAAGAAACAACAATGCAGGTTCATCAACATTTACGGTTCGTAAAATGGCTGCTGACGGTATTGCGGTTGAAAAAATTTATCCAATGTATTCTCCAATTATTGATTCAATCAAATTGGTATCAAAAGCAAAAGTACGTCGTGCGAAATTGTACTATGTGCGTCACAAAGTAGGTAAAGCTGCTGCAATTAAAGAAAAAATTGTAAAAAAAGTAAAAAAAGTAGCTGTAGCTCCTGTAGAGCAAGCTTCTGTAGCTGCGTAAATATCTTTCAAATGCGTCAAGCATAAGATTTTTGAAAAGCAAAATTTTAGTGGGCTGTGAACAACAGCCCACTATTTTTATAAAAAATTAAGATTTGAGGATGTAAAGTGAAGTTTTTAACAAAGTTACATTTAGCAGCTATTTTTTTGATCAGTTTTTCGCAGGATCTGCGGTCAACCAGTTTTTTAGAAGTTGTAACCATTTTTTCTCGTTATCTAAAAAATCCAGCACAAGTTGGTGAAATTGCGCCAATATCACAGTTGGCTGGTATTGAATTATCCAGATACGTGTCCAAAGGGCAAGCAGGTAAAAGATATCTAGAAGCTGGAGGCGGATGTGGAGCCATTAGTGTTTGCATTGCTCGCAATCTTCGACCACAAGATCATTTAGATGTTATTGAGATTGATGGGCACATGTGTGAAATCTTGAAACAACGTTTACAGCAATATCCAAATGTTTCTGTTCACTGGTGTTCGATTTTGGATTGGAAGCCTGAAGTACTGTACGATGGCATTATTTCTACATTACCTTTTAACTCGCTGGGTATAGACTTTACACAAGAAGCAATAGCATATTTTGAGCAAGTTGCTGGACCTGGCTGTATGTTTTCGTATGTAGAATACCCAATCGTTCGCCAAGCTGTTCAGTATTTTTATGGTAGTGAGCGTAAGCGAAATTTTAGGGCTGTTCAAAATTTTTTATCAATCGTTCGCAATAAATACTTAGTTGAACAGGCTATGATTTATCGCAATGTACCTCCTGTTACGGTGTATCACTTATGTTTAAAACCATGAATAAATCATTATCTTTCTTTATAGTTTTTTCTTGCATGGTGCTGCTTGTAGTCACAGGCTGCCAGCATAAAAAAACAAAAGTTGTATCAAGGCAAGATAGTTTTGCGTTGCAAGAGTCAATTGCTCGCCTTTGCGATATACCTGACGGCCCAGTTGGCTTTAAGGTAAAAGAAGTTGAAAAGGATGAAGGCAATTCTGACAACGTACGCATTGAGTATAAAGCAAGAAAAAAAGAAGTAGTTCAGCTTGAAGACATTAAAAAACTATACAGCTGCAACATGGAATTGCTCGGATGGAATTTGACATCTATCTTTGACGGGCAAGATGAGTTGTTGATGCTTTTTGAGCGGCCTCGTGGTAAAAAGTGCATTGTTTCTTTACGCCTCGATGGATGTTTGATTGTGACTATTTTAGGCAAAAAAAGAGATCTGTAAAAACAGATCTCTTTAATGTAATTGAAGGGGTGAAACTAAGCTAAGCTTTCAATTTTATCTTTAAGATCTGAAATGTCCAATTCAAGTGTTTGAATTATCGATCTATGATTTGCAGCTTCTGGAGAATTTACTTTTCCTTGCTTTTTAAGCGTTGCAAGCTTATTTGTATGTTCTACTTTTGCTTTTTTCATTTCATGCAAATCTTGTTTCATTTCTTTTTTAGTTTGTACTTGTTGATTTACATGTACGGGTTTTGCTGTACAACCAACGCGACCGCATTTTGCTTTTATTTTTACAGGTCTTGCTGAACAACCACCACAATTTGATCTTACTTTTTCTACACGTACTGGTTTGTTTATTGGTTTTGCTTTGCAACCACCACAATCAGCATTCATAGAAGATACACTAATCATTGCCAAGAGTGTTGGAAAAAACATTTTCTTTAGACCTGACATAAATGAACCAGATTTCTTTGAAGCAGCACTTTTTTTACGAGGTGCAGCAGTTTTTCTACGTGTAACGGTTTTTTTACTTGCAACTGATTTTTTTGTTCTTTTAATAGACTTTTTCATATACTTGTTCCTTTTTATTTTATTTATTTATTTCTATTTTGGTCATTTTATTACCTCGGCGTAGTTTATTAACGAAGCCGGGTTAAACATTTGCTAATTCTTTACGTAAATCTGCTTGTTGTTTTTCAAGCATTTTTACAGTTTCGATATCTCCATTTCTTCGAGATAATCGTATATCTTTGTCCAAGCGTTTGATTTGTTTACTAATTTCTTTTCTTTGGTTTTCTTTATCTCGCGTCTCTTCTCGTGCTTGACGAACTCTTTCGTCAGCTGCAACTTCAGCATCAGATTTTGGTCTTGGTGCAAAAGCTACACCACCATAACCATAACCAGGACCCCAATAACCAGGACCGTAACCATAGCCACCATAAGGTCCACCATAGTAACCACCATAATAAGGTCCGCCACCTATACCGATACTAAAGGGTATGGTTTGGCTAGCTGAAATAAGTGCAAGTGCTAATAATATTTTTTTCATTTTTATCCTCCATTTTTAATTAATTCGCTAGTCGCGGTAGTATGATCTATTTTTGCGTTGATCATATCGGCTGTTATAACGACCATTTTGATCATAACCATTCCTATCGTAACTATTCCAATATCGTCGGTCATCTCTCCTATATCGTCGCTCATCACTTCTAATTTTTGCATCTTCTCTGTAAGAAGGGCTGACTATCTCTGCAGGAGCTTCAACAATCGCTTCTCCAGTGTTTAAAACTCCACCTAAAAAGCCGCGATGCTCTCTCCATTCAGGCATAGTTTGACTAGCTGAAA